>NZ_JAULLN010000019.1:0-182451 GCF_041357655.1 Bradyrhizobium sp. DN3
CAAAAACCCCGTGTGCGTCCCGGCCCTGTCCCCCAACCGGCACATGCCCGGGGACGACGGTTGTGATTGTAGCTGCGGCTGCACTACGAGCCGCAGCGTCGGCTACTTCTTCGCAGCCGCCGCGCGCTCCACGAAGGTCTTGCCGCCCTTCATCTTATGGCGCAGCGGGGCTTCGTTGATCTGGATGACGACGGCATCGGCGTCGACGCCGAGATTTTTCACCAGCGCCTGGGTGATGTCGCGCATCATGCCGGCCTTCTGCTCGTCGGTGCGGCCTTCGGCCATGCTGATGGTGATCTCAGGCATTTTTCTCTCCCTTGCGGCCGAACACCGGCCATTGACGGCCGCCATCAAACAAGACGTGGCTGCCCGGGACAAGCCCAGGCATGACGGCGTCAGCGAATGGCTAGCCCCAGCTCACGTCATGGCGCGCCAAGACCTCGCGCACCTTGGCGACGAGATCGGCCTCGCTGCACGAGAACTGCGCCGGGCGGCTCTCGCGCCATTCCTGGTTGGAGGCGATCGCGGCGGCGGCCTTGGCACCCTCGATCAGATCCTTGATCTGCACCTCGCCGCGCGCCTTTTCATCCGAGCCCTGGATGATGACGCAGGGCGCGTTGCGGCGATCGGCATATTTGAGCTGATTGCCCATGTTCTTGGGATTGCCGAGATAGAGCTCGGCGCGGATGCCGGCAGTGCGCAAGGATGCGACCATCTTCTGATAGTCGGCGACGCGATCTCGGTCGAACACGGTGACGACGACGGGGCCGAACTCCGGCCGCGTGTCGAGCTTGCCGAGCAACGTCAGCGCGGCCTGCAAGCGAGACACGCCGATCGAGAAACCGGTCGCCGGCACCGGCTCGCCGCGAAAGCGCGAGACGAGACCGTCATAACGTCCGCCACCACCGACCGAGCCAAAGCGCACCGGGCGGCCCTTTTCGTCCTTGGTGTCGAGCAGGAGTTCGACCTCATAGACCGGGCCGGTGTAATATTCGAGGCCGCGCACGACGGAGGGATCGATGCTGATGCGATTTCGACCATAGCCGGCGGCCTCAACCAGTTCCGAAATCATTCGGAGTTCTTCGACACCCGCCCGGGACGTTTCATTTGCCCCGAAGTGGGTCATCATGCCGTCGAGCACACCCTTGTTGCTTTCGACAAATGTCCCCTGCCCAACATGCTCCAATTCGGTCATCTGTCCGCTCTGCAAGAGCGTAAACACCAAGACCTTCTGTATTTGGTGCTTATCTAGACCAGCACCCTTCGTGAAATCGCCACTCTCGTCTTTTCTGCCTGATCCGAGCAGAAGCTCCACGCCCTCAGCACCGAGCCGATCGTATTTATCGATAGCTCTCAGGACCGTTAGCCGACGACCGGCGTTCTCATCCCCACCGAGCCCAATTTCTTCGAGAACCCCATCCAGCACTTTTCGGTTGTTCACCTTCACGACATAGGAGCCGCGCGCAATCCCGAGCGCTTCCATCGTGTCCGCCGCCATCATGCAGATCTCGGCGTCCGCCGCCGGCGTCGCGGAGCCGACCGTGTCGGCATCGAACTGCATGAACTGGCGGAAGCGTCCGGGGCCGGGCTTCTCGTTGCGAAACACGTAGCCGGCACGGTAGCTGCGATAGGGTTTTGGCAGCGTGTCGAAATTCTCGGCGACATAGCGGGCGAGCGGCGCGGTCAAATCGTAACGCAGGCTGATCCACTGCTCGTCGTCGTCCTGGAACGAGAACACGCCCTCGTTCGGGCGGTCCTGGTCGGGCAGGAATTTGCCGAGCGCGTCGGTGAATTCCATCGCCGGCGTCTCCACCGGTTCGAAGCCATAGAGCTCGTAGACGGCGCGGATCTTCTCGACCATCTCGCGCGTCGCCCGGATCGCGGCGGGATCGCGATCCTCGAGCCCGCGCGGCAGGCGCGCCTTCAGCTTCTGGGGTTTTTTGGGTTTCTCGGCCATCCGCGGCGTTTACCAGCCGACGCGCGGTGCGGCAACCGCTGGCTTTTCCCCTCTCCCCTTGCGGGAGAGGGTGGCTCGCCGCGCTAGCGGCGAGACGGGTGAGGGGTTCTATCCGCGGAAGCAGACCCCTCATCCGGCGCGCTTCGCGCGCCACCTTCTCCCACAAGGGGAGAAGGAAGAGCGCAGCCGAGTACTCCGCCTCAAAACACCTTGCGGATCCAATTGTGCGGATCGTTGGTGCGGCCGTACTGGATGTCGACGAGCTGCTTGCGCAGGCCCATGGCGACGGGGCCGGCCGCGCCGCCGCTGATGTCGAAATCGCCGCTGACCGAGCGCACCTTGCCGATCGGCGAGATCACGGCCGCGGTGCCGCAGGCAAAGGCTTCTTTCAACCTGCCGCTTGCGGCGTCCTTGCGCCACTGGTCGAGCGAATAGGGCTCCTCGCGCACCGTCTTTCCAGCATCGCGGGCGAGCGTGATGATGGAGTCGCGGGTGATGCCGGGCAGGATGGTGCCGAGCGGCGGCGTCGACAGCGAGCCGTCGTCGAACACGAAGAACACGTTCATGCCGCCGAGCTCCTCGATGTAGCGGCGCTCGACCGCATCGAGGAACACGACCTGATCGCAACCATGCTGGATCGCTTCGGCCTGGGCGCGCAGGCTCGCGGCATAATTGCCGCCGCACTTCACCGCGCCGGTGCCGCCGATGGCTGCGCGCGTGTAGTTCTCCGAAACCCAGATCGACACCGGCGCAGGTCCGCCCTTGAAATAGGAGCCGACCGGCGAGGCGATGACCGCGAAGATGTATTCGGAGGACGGCTTGACGCCGAGGAAGGTCTCGCTCGCGATCATGAAGGGGCGCAAGTAAAGACTGCCCTCGCCGCCCGGCATCCAGGCGCGGTCGATGCGCACGACCTGCTCGACCGCCTCGATGAAGACGTCCTCGGGCAATTGCGCCATCGCCATGCGGTCGGCCGAATCCTTGAAGCGCCGCGCATTGGCATCGGGGCGGAACAGGTTCACGCCGCCGTCGTCGCGCTTGTAGGCCTTCAGGCCCTCGAAAATTTCCTGGGCGTAATGCAGGACCGCGCCGGCAGGATCGAGCTGGAAGTTGGCGCGCGCCTCGATTCTGGCCTCGTACCAGCCGCCCTTGGCCTGGTTGTAGCGAACGATCGCCATGTGATCGGTGAAGACCCGCCCGAACCCGGGGTCCACCAGCTTGGCGATGCGGTCCTTCTCTGGAGTCGGATTGGATGCGGGCTGGATGTCGAATGTCATACTCATGTCCTTGGCTCCCGCTGCCGGTATCGGCGCTGTTCTGGCACCGCCTGCCCCTGCTCGGGGCCGGCTGGCTTCATTAGGTGTCTGTCTGGACCACCGCCAGCCTTGTTACGGCCGGTTTCCCGTGGCCAGCATGTCGCCGAGGACATGCTTTTGCCGAAGGCGGAAGTCCAGTATGTTTTGCCGAAATGCCGCTCGACAATCGCACGGTAGATCTGATCGCCCGTCGTCGCCTGTCCGGCTCTTTCCGCCGTTCCTGCTTCGACGCTGCCCGTCGCGAAACGATCTAAAATTTCGTGCGGGTCGATCGTTTTGTAACATTGAACCCAAGATACGTCAATATGCCTGACATAAATTTCGTAAATCCCTCTCAAGATGCCGCCGAGCCTCGGCCGGCCGCAGGGGATGGAGGCAATTTGCGCTGGGATATCATCGAGCTGCTGTTCTTCGCCTATCGCGATTTCGTGGGCGATCCCGACCAGGAGCTGGAAGCCTTCGGCTTCGGCCGGGCCCATCACCGGGTCATGCACTTTGTCTATCGCTATCCCGGCCTCAAGGTCGCCGATCTCCTCGACGTCCTGCGCATCACAAAACAGTCGCTCGGCCGTGTGCTCAAGCAGCTTCTCGACGAGGGCTACATCGTGCAGAAGACCGGCGACAATGACCGTCGCCAGCGCCTGCTCTACGCGACGCCGAAGGGCGAAGCGCTGGTGCAGAAGCTTGCCGGGCTCCAGACCACGCGGATCACCAAGGCGCTCGCCGAGATGGGTCCGCAGGATGCCGAGACCGTCAAGCGCTTCCTGCGCGCGATGATCGATCGCGATGATCCGGACAAGGTGCTCGAGACGATCTTCGCTTCCGTCAACCAAGACGCCAAGGAGTGACCGTGCCGCTCGCTGCCACGCTCGCCCGCCCACCGGTGCAACCCGCCGACGATGCCCCGCATCTGCTGCTGGTCGATGACGACCGCCGCATCCGCGATCTGCTCTCGCGCTTCCTCGCCAGCGAAGGCTACCGCGTTTCGACCGCCGCCAGCGCCAGCGATGCGCGCGCCAAGCTCACCGGTCTGCATTTCGATCTGTTGATCCTCGACGTCATGATGCCCGGCGAGACCGGGTTCGAGCTCGCCCGTTTCATCCGCACCTCGTCCTCGGTGCCGATCGTGATGCTGACGGCGCGGCACGAGGCAGAAGCGCGCATCGAGGGCCTGCAAATCGGCGCCGATGACTATGTCGCAAAACCGTTCGAGCCGCGCGAGCTCGCGCTGCGCATCAACAACATCCTCAAGCGCACCGCGCCGCCGCAGCAGGCCGCGGCGGTGGAGAAGATCGCCTTCGGCCCCTATGTCTACCATCTCGATCGCGGCGAGCTGCGCCAGGGCGATGAGGTCATTCACCTCACCGACCGCGAGCGCGAGATGCTGCGCATCCTCTCGGAGACGCCGGGCGAGACCGTGCCGCGCAGCGCGCTCACCGGCAATGGCAGCGTCAACGAGCGCGCCGTCGACGTGCAGATCAACCGCCTCAGGCGCAAGATCGAGACCGATCCCGCCAATCCACTGTTCCTCCAGGCGGTACGCGGCATCGGCTACCGGCTGGTGGCCTCGCCTTAAATCGCAGTGAAGCGCGACCGATGAGCACGATCGATACCGGCCTGACGCTTCTGAAGAGCGCCGCCGGCCGCGTCTCCGCCGCCAATGGCTGGATGGGCAACGCGTTCAAGGGCTGGATGCCGACCGGCCTCTACGCTCGCGCGCTGCTGATCATGATCGTGCCGATGGTGATCCTGCAATCGGTCGTCGCCTTCGTGTTCATGGAGCGGCACTGGAACACGGTGACGCGCCGCCTGTCGGCCGCAGTGGTGCAGGACATCGCCGCGCTGATCGACGTCTACAAGGGCTATCCGCAGGACAAAGATCGCGACCAGATCCGCCGCATCGCCCAGCAGCGGCTGGGCCTCGTCGTCGATTTCCTGCCCGCCGGCGACATGCCGCCGCCGGGACCGAAGCCGTTCTTCTCGCTGCTCGACCAGACGCTGTCGGTGCAGCTCGGCCGCCAGATCGGGCGTTCGTTCTGGATCGACACCGTCGGCCGCTCCAACCTCGTCGAGATCCGCATCCAGCTCGACGATGCCGTGATGCGCGTGTTCGCACAGCGCAGCGCCGCCTATGCATCGAACTCGGAGATATTCCTGTTCTGGATGGTCGGTACGTCCTCGATCCTGCTGATCGTCGCCGTGCTGTTCCTGCGCAACCAGATCAAGCCGATCCTGCGGCTCGCCGATGCCGCCGAAAGCTTTGGCAAGGGCCGCGAGGCGCCGAACTTCAGACCGCGCGGCGCGCGCGAGGTGCGGCGCGCCTCCGTCGCCTTCCTCGAGATGAAATCGCGCATCGAGCGCACGATGGAGCAGCGCACCGCGATGCTCGCCGGCGTCAGCCACGACCTGCGCACCATCCTGACCCGCTTCAAGCTCGAGCTGGCGCTGATCGGCGACAGTCCCGAGCTCGAGGGCATGCGCAAGGACGTCGACGAGATGTCGATGATGCTGGAGGATTACCTGGCCTTTGCCCGCGGCGATTCCGGCGAGCAGTCGCAGCCAACCGACATGGCCCAGGCCCTGGAAGAATTGCGCAGCGACGCCGAACGGCACGGCCATACCGCGACCGTGGCGTTCCACGGCCTGCCGGTGGTGACGGTGAAGCCGGCCTCGTTCAAGCGCTGCCTCGCCAACCTCGTCACCAACGCCGCGCGCTACGGCAAGGCCATTGCCATCACCGGCCAGCGCGATCACCGTTATCTCACCGTCACTGTCGACGACGACGGCCCCGGCATTCCCGCGCATTTGCGCGAAGAGGTGTTCAAGCCGTTCCTGCGGCTGGACAACGCCCGCAATCAGGACGAAGGCGGTACCGGTCTTGGTCTTGCGATCGCCCGCGACATCGCCCGCTCCCATGGCGGCGACATCACGCTCGGCGACAGCCCGATGGGTGGATTGCGGGCGAGCGTGCGGATTCCGGTGTAGCGGGGGATTCGCAGGATGAGTTTTGCTTCGTTCTGCCTATCCTACGTCTTCCGGTAAGCATGTCTTCTCCCGAGCAGGTGTGTTGATGAAAGAGTTGAGACGCGCATTGCTGGACGCGGTCGGTGTCCGCGTTGGCGAGCTTGGATACAAATATAAGCCGAAGCAACAGGCATATTGGTGCCCATTCTCCCAAGGAAGATCGAGCCTACACTTGGCGTTCATTGATCACCGCGATGACTTTGATATCGTTGCCGATGTTGCGGTCAGGTTTGATAAACTTGAAATTATGATCAATGCGAACAACGCAATGCTCAGCAAGTCGGAAAAGCTTCAAACATACTCTTTGGGCGCAGAACTCGGAAACATCTCGGGACAGGATCAGATGCGCTGGAATGTGACATCGTCCGCGGACGTTGAGCCAGTGGCAGATCGTCTTGTTGCAGCACTCAAGGAAATTGGCATTCCGTATCTCGACAGGGCGTCGACCCTGGAAGGCGCCTATGAACTACTGAGTAGCGCGGCCCTGCACAGCCCAATCCACCTTTCTCGCGCAAAGCACATCGTGGGGCTGGCCAAGCTTCTTGGCCGAACGGATGAGCTGTCAGCGAGAGCGAGGGAAAGCGTTGAGCTGCTCGAAGGCACGAAGGATGCTGGCTTGCAAGACTTCAAACGATTCGTTGCGAGCCTCGACGCCGAAGTATGACTTTGCCGAAGGGCTAGAAGCCAGCAGGATAGAGCGCAACCCTATACCCACAGCGACGAGTTGGTCCCGGATTTCGCTGCAAGCGTAATCCGGGCTACGATCTCGCCTACTTCGGCAGCAGCGCCTTCAGCTTATCGACATCGCGCACGTTCATCTTGAAGCCGCCGGGCATCACGATATCGCCGGGCTTCTGGTCCGGCTTGCAGGCTCCGAGCCATTTGGCTTGCAGCGTCATGGTGCTATCGCGACCGGCCGCGCCGGCGACGCCGCCTTGCGCGTGCGAGGTGGTCTTCACGGTGTAGGCTGAATTGAAATCGCCTGTGATCTCGGCATGCGAGGACGTGCTGACGCCGGCGACGCTGCATTCGGAATCGCTGACATAGCCGGTCGCCGTTTTCTTAATCTCCTGCTTGGCGCAGATCTGCTTTGCCATCGGGGAGACGTTGTTGCTCATCTCCTTATCGACGGTCTCGTCGGTGCAGTGCTGCATCGTCATCTCGGGCACGGGCGAGCCAGTCGTGACCAGCTTCATTTCCCATAGCCCGGCCTTGCGCATCGGCAGATCGTCGGCGCCGGCTGCGCCTGCCGACAGCACGAGACAAGCGACCGAGCCGAGCAAAGCGAGTTTGCGCGTCATGTGGAAGACTCCCGGCTTGAGAGCTTTGGGCGTTACGACAACGCCTCAGTAGAGCGTGCGGATCGGCCGCTCGGCGGCGCCATAGGGCACCCAGCGGCAGGAGAACGAGATGTAGCCGCCCTCATAGGCCTGCACCGCGAGGAATTTGACGACCTTGCCGTAGCGCGCGCAATGATCGACCGCGACCTGTCGCGCATCGGCCTGGGTCGCCATCGAATAGGCGATGATGCCGCCGGTGTCGTTGCCCTTGAACGGCGGCACTGGAAGGATATCGGCGCGCGCCGACTGGCTCGCCATCATACCCAAGGCAAGAAGGCCCGCGGCCGCAATGATTCGCATTCCCGTCACTCCAATTGGCTGGCCCCAGTTTACGGTGCCGGACTGGAAGTGAAAAGAACGGAAGACCTGCCGGCTGCGACGATATGGTCAACTCCTGGCGAAGTGTTGCCGCGCTGCACTTGACCTCTCCCGGCCTTCGCGGCACCGTCCGACCTTCGCAAGACTTTAGCTGTCCGGATTGACCATGCGCGCCCCCTCCCTGAAATCGCTCCGCTTTGCCGCCGTGCTCGGCCTCATGTTCGGGGCGCTGTCGCTCGGTGAGGCCAGGGCCGCCAATCCGCTGGAGCTGAATTTCTGGCTCAGCGGACCGCGCTACGACGGCGCCGTCGCCGATTGCGACAAGGCGCTGCCGACGATCGCCAACCAGTTCTGGGAAAAAGAAAGCTCGTTCTGGAATTCCTCGCTGAAAATCACCGGCTTCTCCGCCGTTCGCGAAATCGCGTTCCGCCCCTGGCAGTCCGACAACATCCCGCGCCGCTATTGCACCGGTGATGCCCTGCTCAATGACGGCAAGGTGCGCAAGGTGCATTTCTCGATCATCGAGGATGGCGGCTTCGCCGGCTACGGCAATGGCGTCGAATGGTGCGTCGTCGGTGTCGACCGCAACTGGGCCTATAATCCGGCCTGCCGCGCCGCAAAGCCCTGATTCGGGTCGAACTGGCGGCTGAATGGCGGTCGCCTGAATTTTGTTCTTGAAATGTTCTTATCGCCTGCTAGGCTTCCTTGCACAGTCTAGTTGAGGGGCGTCGCCATGTTTCATTCCAGATTGCATTCGTTCTCCCGCCTGGTGATCTCGCTGACCCTTTCCCTGATCCTTGCCGCGGGGCTGGCCTCGTTCGCCGGTGACGCAAAGGCCCAGGACAAGCGGCAGAACGCGCCAGGCGAGTTCGATTTCTACGTGCTGTCGCTGTCATGGTCGCCCTCCTTCTGCGAGGAAGCGGCCGAGCGCGGCGGCCGCTCACAGATGCAGTGCAGCGGACGCCCCTATGCCTTCGTGGTGCATGGGCTGTGGCCGCAATATGAAAGCGGCTTCCCCGAATATTGCCAGCGGCCGGCACCGCGGCTGAACCGCAGCATCGTCTCCTCGATGCTCGACCTGATGCCGGCGCCGGGCCTGATCTTCAACGAATGGGACAAGCACGGCACCTGCTCCGGGCTCGAGGGCCGCAGCTATTTCGAGACGATCCGCAAGGCGCGCGCCGCGATCAAGATCCCGGCCGAATATCTCGATCTGTCGCAGGCCAAGACCGTGGCGCCGGCGGAGATCGAGGACGCGTTCATCAAGGCCAACCCCGGCCTCAGCGATGCCGCCATCTCGGTCACCTGCAACCGGACCCGGCTCTCCGAGGTCCGCATCTGCCTCAGCAAGGACCTGCAATTCCGCGCCTGCGACGAGATCGAACGCCGCGCCTGCCGCCGCGACCAGGTGACGATGCCGCCGATCAGGGGTGGATAGTTCCGGTCATTGCGAGGAGCCCGCGACAAAATTGTGAAGCAATTTTGCGCTGGCGACGAAGCAATCCAGACTGCCTCCGGAGTTAGATTCTGGATTGCTTCGCTGCGCTCACAATGACAAGGGGTTGGGATCGCGCGAGACAACATAGTCCGATCCCATGAACTACCGCCACGCCTTCCACGCCGGTAACTTCGCCGATGTCATCAAGCACATCGTGCTGGCGCGCATCCTCACTTATTTGCAGGACAAGCCGGCGGCGTTCCGCGTCATCGACACCCATGCCGGCGCCGGTCTCTACGACCTCGGCAGCGACGAGGCACGCCGCGGCGGCGAGTGGCTGACCGGCATTGCACGGCTGATGCAGGCGCGCCTGTCGAACGAGACCGCGGCGCTGACCAAGCCCTATCTCGACATCGTCCGCGCCTTCAATCCGAAGGGAGAGCTCAAGGCCTATCCGGGCTCGCCGCTGATCGCGCGCGGCCTGCTCAGGCCGCAGGACCGCCTCGTCGCCTGCGAGCTCGAGCCGAAGGCATGCAAGGCGCTGATCGACGTGCTGCGCCGCGACGAACAGGCGCGCGTGGTCGATCTCGACGGCTGGATGGCACTGCCGGCCTTCGTGCCACCGAAGGAGCGCCGCGGCCTCGTGCTGATCGACCCGCCGTTCGAGGCCAAGGACGAATTCGAGCGGCTCGGCGAGGCCTTCGCGACGGCTTTCGCGAAATGGCCGACCGGTATCTACGTAATCTGGTATCCGGCCAAGAACCGGCGCGCCACGGACACACTGGCTCAAATGGTGGCTCGGCTCGCAGCCGCAGCAAAGCCGCCCGGAAAATGCCTGCGCCTCGAATTCAGTGTGGCGCCGCAGCTCGATGGTGCCGCCCTCACCTCCGCCGGTCTTCTGATCGTCAACCCGCCCTACACGCTGCACGGCGAGCTCAAGACGATCCTGCCGGAGCTCGAAATGCCGCTCGGCCAGGGCGGCGCTGCCAGATTCCGATTGGAGCTGCCGAGGCCGTAACACTCCGGCATTCTTGGGAAAAATATGCAGGAGCGGTAGTCAATCTGCGAAGAACCGTATTATGCTGTTGCCGTGACTGGCTTTACGTTCCGCTTCCGCGAATGGTTGCGGCGGAGTGAAGGCCTAAGAAAGATCCGGCCGGACCGATGAGGTCCGCCCAAGGATGGCCAGCTCCCGGGCTTCGTAAGGTCCGGTCATGTCGTGACGTGAGTCTGCGTCGCGGCGGAGGAGCAATGAGGGGGAGTTTCCCGATGGCCATGACGGGAACGGTCAAGTTCTTCAACGGTGAGCGCGGCTACGGCTTCATCAAGCCCGACGACGGCGGCCGCGACGTCTTCGTTCACATCACCGCGGTGGAGCGGGCGGGACTGAAGGACCTTGCCGAAGGACAGCGTATTACGTTCGAAGTCGAACCGGACAAGAAGGGGAAGGGACCGAAGGCGGTCAATTTGGTCATCCTCTCCTAGCGAGCCTGGCTTAAAAAAAATCCCGGCCGCGAGCGGCCGGGAGGTTGGTCCGGTATTTTCTTCTTCAGCTATCAGAAGTGATAGTTCACGCCTGCGCGGACAACGCTGGCGCTATAGCCGTTTGACACGCCCGTAATTGCGAACTGACTCGTCGACAGGTCGATGTAGAGATACTCGAGCTTGGCACTCCAGTTCGGCGCAAGGCCGACTTCCGCGCCGGCACCGATGGTCCAGCCGGCGGTGGTGTGCGACTCCGTCCAGCCGAAGGTCTGCGCGCGCAGCTCGCCGAAGGCGAGGCCCGCGGTGCCGTAGAACAGCACGTTGCTGAAGGCATAGCCGGCGCGGCCGCGCAGGGTGCCGAACCACGGATTGGAGAACTTCCACGGCGCGAAGGTATCATCGGCACCGGCGGCCTGAATGTCGCCCTCGACGCCGAACACCCAAGGGCCGTTCTGGAAATTATAGCCGGCCTGCACGCCGCCGACGAAACCGGAGGGCTTTGAGGGATTGTTGTCGACCGAGCCCCATTCGTAGCCGATGTTGCCACCTAGATAAGGACCGGCCCAGCTATACGCATTGAGCGGCTGATTGACTGTATAGGGCGCGCGCTGCCCGTAATTGAGATCGGCGGCCCCTGCCGAAGCTGTCCAGCCGGCTGCAGCCAACGCGGCTGCGCCCACAACGAGCCCCTTCATCACACACTCCAACGCAACTGCCGTCCCCCGCGATGCCTGCGCTGCCGCGCAAGGCCAGACCGCATGGTTACGGAACCACCACTTTTTCGCGTAGGATTTATCGAGAGTTCTAAGTTAAAGGGCTGTTAAGCCGGGTTACCGCGCTGTTAACAGGCTTAAGCAAGCGTTACCGGGAACTGCGCCCGCCATCCTGTGCGTGCGCCACCGCCGGAACTTCAAATCGGCACCCCCAGCGCCTAAATTCGCACCATGGTTCACGATTCCCCCGACAACCCGGACGACGCACGCGCGCGCAAGCCGGTGCGCGTCACCGCGCCGGACGCCCCGCCCCGGGAAGCGGAAATGGCGCCACCCGACCTCGATCCCGCGACAGCGAGCGGCGACGACGAAGACGATGCGCGGCTGCCGGATATCCTGGAAGAGAGCGGCGCGGTCGGCGAGGGCCCGCTGGCGACGGGTCATGAGGCGATCGAGCGCGCGGTCCGGCTCGCCCCCACCTCGGCCGGCGTCTATCGCATGCTCAATGCGAATGCGGACGTGCTCTATGTCGGCAAGGCTAAGAACGTCAAAAAGCGCCTGTCCAATTACGCGCGCCAGAGTGCGCCGCAGCCGGCGCGCATCCTGCGCATGATCGCCGCCACGGTGACCGTGGAGATCGTCTCGACCAACACCGAGACGGAAGCACTGCTGCTGGAGGCCAATCTCATCAAGCAGCTGCGGCCGCGCTTCAACGTGCAGCTGCGCGACGACAAGTCGTTTCCCTACATCCTGATCACCGGCGACCATTGGGCGCCCCAGATCCTGAAGCACCGCGGCGCGCAGACGCGGCCCGGCCGCTATTTCGGCCCGTTCGCCTCGGCGGGCGCCGTGAACCGCACCATCACCGCACTGCAGCGCGCGTTCCTGATCCGCTCCTGCACCGATTCGTTCTTCGAGAGCCGTACCCGGCCCTGCCTGCTCTACCAGATCCGCCGCTGTGCCGGCCCCTGCACCCGCGAGATCGACTTTCCCGGCTATACGACGCTGGTGCGCGAGGCGACCGACTTCCTCTCCGGCAAGAGCCATGCGGTGAAGCAGGAGCTCGCCGGCGAGATGGAGAAGGCCTCCGGCGAGCTCGAATTCGAGCGCGCCGCGCTCTACCGCGACCGCCTCGCTGCGCTGTCGGCGATCCAGTCGCAGCAGGGCATCAATCCGCGCACGGTCGAGGAAGCCGACGTGTTCGCCATCCACCAGGAGGGCGGCTTCTCCTGCGTCGAGGTGTTCTTCTTCCGCACCGGACAGAACTGGGGCAACCGCGCTTATTTTCCGCGTGCGGAAAAGACATTTACCCCGGAGGAAGTGCTCGGCTCCTTCCTCGCCCAGTTCTACGACGACAAGCCGCCGCCAAAGAACATCCTGCTCTCGCACGAGATCGAGGAGAGCGAGCTGCTCGCCAATGCGCTGTCGATCAAGGCCGGCCACAAGGTCGAGGTCACCGCTCCCAAGCGCGGCGAGAAGAAGGAGCTCGTCACCCACGCGCTCACCAATGCGCGCGAGGCACTCGGCCGCAAGCTCGCGGACACCGCAACGCAGAGCCGCCTGCTCGAGGCCATGGCCGCGACGCTGAACCTGCCACACGTGCCCAAGCGCATCGAGGTCTACGACAACAGCCACATCCAGGGCACCAACGCGGTCGGCGCCATGATCGTCGCCGGCCAGGACGGCTTCGTGAAGAACCAGTACCGCAAGTTCAACATCAAGTCGGAAGGACTGACGCCCGGCGACGACTACGCCATGATGCGCGAGGTGCTGGAGCGACGCTTCAAGCGCCTGATCAATCCGCCCGAGGAGGGCGTGACCAAGGCCAAGGACGACGATTTCCCGCAATGGCCCGACCTCGTCATCATCGACGGCGGCCGCGGCCAGCTCAACGCCGTCCGCGAGATCTTTGCCAATCTCGGCCTGACCCAGGTGTCGCTGATGTCGGTCGCGAAAGGGCCGGACCGGGATGCGGGCCGCGAGACCCTGTTCATGCCGGAGCGCGAGGCGATCAAGCTGGAGCCGCGCGATCCCGTGCTCTATTTCATCCAGCGCCTGCGCGACGAGGCCCACCGCTTCGTCATCGGCTCGCACCGCAAGCTGCGCAAGAAGGACATCCGCGAGGCCGGTTTGCAGGAGATCCCGGGCATCGGCCCGTCACGCAAACGTGCCTTGCTGCATCATTTCGGAACCCTGAAGGAGATCGAACGTGCCTCGATCACCGATCTCGGCAAGGTTCCGGGGGTAAGCGCCGAGAGCGCCCGCAGGATTTTCGAGTATTTCCATCCCCAGCCGGGATGAACTAAAGGGGGACCGCGGTCATATGATCGTTGCGTCCGCGCCTCATTTGAGGAGCGGAACGGTTGACGTTCAGGCACCAGCGGTATTGGTAGGACGGATGAACATCGCAACGACACGAGGGGCAACCAGGCGCTCGATGTCCCTTCCCAACATCCTGACCTACGGCCGGATCGCCGCGATCCCGGTCGTGGTCGGATGCATTTACGCGCAGTCGATCGTGGACGGGCCGCTATGGCTGCGCTGGGTGGCTGTGGCCATCTTCATCGGCGCCGCGGTGACGGATTACCTCGACGGCTATTATGCGCGAATCTGGAATCAGCAATCGGCGTTCGGCCGGATGCTCGACCCGATCGCCGACAAGCTGCTGGTCGCCTCGTGCCTGCTGATGCTGGCCGCCGATGGCATCATCCATGGCTGGTCGCTGTGGGCTGCCATCGTGATCCTGTGCCGCGAGATCCTGGTCTCGGGCCTGCGCGAATACCTCGCCGCGCTGCGCGTCAGCGTGCCCGTGACCAAGCTCGCCAAATGGAAGACCACGGTTCAGCTCGTCGCCATCGGCTTCCTGCTCGCAGGCCCGGCCGGCGATGAGGTGGTGCCGGTGGTGTCGATGATCGGACTGGCGCTGCTGTGGGCTTCGGCGATCCTCACCATGTACACCGGCTACGACTATTTCCGTGCCGGCATCCATCACCTCATCAAGGAGGACGAGGGATGAAGGTGAAGTATTTCGCCTGGGTGCGCGAGCGCGTCGGCAAGGCCGAGGAGATGATCGAGCCGCCCGCGACGGTGCGCACCATCGAGGAGCTGATCGCCTGGCTGTCCGGCCGGAGCGAGGCCTATGCCTACGCCTTCGAGAAGCCGAAGGTGATCCGCGCCGCGATCGATCATGCCCATGTCAAGCAGGACACCGCGATCGCGGGCGCCCGCGAGATCGCGTTCTTCCCGCCGATGACCGGCGGCTAGGCCATGACCTCCGCTGTCACCACCTGCCCCGTCACCATCCGCATCCAGGAGGATGATTTCGACATTGCGCGCGAGATCGCGATCCTGACCAAGAGCCGTACCGACATCGGCGCGGTCGTGAGCTTCTCCGGCATCTGCCGAGCCGACGAGGACAGCGCGAAGATCGCCGCGCTCACGCTCGAACATTATCCGGGCATGGCGGAAGAAGAGATCAAGCGTCACGTCGACGAGGCGATTTCGCGCTGGCCGCTGAACGGCGTCACGGTGATTCACCGTGTCGGCCGCTTCATGCCCGGCCAGAACATCGTGCTGGTGCTGACCGCCTCGCAACACCGCCAGGCCGCGTTCCAAGCGGCCGAGTTCCTGATGGATTATCTCAAGACAAGCGCGCCGTTCTGGAAGAAGGAAGAGAGCGAAGCCGGCGCCGGCTGGGTCGAGGCCCAGGCGCGTGACGACGAAGCCGCCGCGCGCTGGACCCGATCCTGATGGCAAGAGCATCCAAAAAGACCGCGCGCGGCCGCGCCGCGCCAAGACTTGCGAAGGTCGGTGCGGGTGAGCTTCTCACGCTGCTCGATTTCGTCCGCTATGCGGTGAGCCGCTTTGTCGAAGCCGAGCTCGCCTTTGCCCACGGCACGACCGATCCGGTTGCCGAGGCGGCCTTCCTGGTCAGCGAGGCGCTGCATCTCAATCCCGAACAGTTCGAGATTTTTGCCAAGGCGCGCGTCACGGTCGCCGAGGGCAAGACGATCCTCGATCTCATCCATCGGCGCGTCACCACGCGCAAACCGGCCGCCTATCTCGTCAACAAGATCTACATGCGCGGCCTGCCCTTCTATGTCGACGAGCGCGTCATCGTTCCGCGCTCCTTCATCGGCGAGCTGCTGGATTCGCATTTCGGCAGCGACGGCGCTGCCGGATCGCTGATCGACGATCCCACCGCCGTCGAGCGCGTGCTCGATCTCTGCACGGGATCGGGATGCCTCGCCATCCTCGCCGCGCATCATTTTCCGAACGCTGCGGTCGATGCCGTCGACATCTCCAAGGGCGCGATCGAGGTCGCCACGCGGAATGTCGGCGAATACGGGCTCGGGGACCGGATCAGCCTGTATCGCGGCGACCTGTTCGCCCCGCTCGGCGATGCACGCTATGACCTGATCATCACCAATCCGCCCTATGTCGATGCCGAAGGCATGGCCGCGCTGCCGCCGGAGTGCCGGGCCGAACCAAAACTCGCCTTCGACGGCGGCGCTGACGGCCTCGACGTGGTGCGCCGCATCCTGCGCGAGGCGCCCGATCACCTGACGCCGGATGGCGGGTTGATCTGCGAGATCGGGCGCGGCCGCGAGTTGGTCGACGAGGCCTTTCCGGAACTGCCGTTGCTCTGGCTGGACACCGAAGACTCCGAGGCCGAAGTGTTCTGGATCGCAGCCGCCGATCTCGGCTGATCCTCTACGGCGGGCCCGCTCCCTCGGAACAAGTCAAATTCCGCCACGTTCATCCCCCGACGAATTTCGTGGCTCTCGGAGGATGTCCGCATGCTCGCGCCATCGGGCGAATTGCTGCGCGCCGGCGTGGCGCTCAAGCTCAACCATCTCAAGCGAGCCACGCAATCGTACTTGCGCGACCGCACCAGCCAGGCCACCGGACGGGCGACGTCCTACGCGGTTGCAACCGGCCTGTTTGCGGTGGCCGGGCTGTTCGTCATCGCGGCCCTCTTTGTCGGTCTGATCGCCCTGTATCGCTGGGTTGAGATCACCTACGGGCAATTCTGGAGTTTCGGTGCTGTCGGTGCAGTGCTGCTGGTGCTGGCGGCGGTCTGTGCCGGCATCGCCATGACGATGATGAAGCGGCCGGCCAAGCCGGTCGTGCCGCTTGCGAGCCGCGTGCGCGTTGCGATCACCACCCCGCGGATTCCTCGTGGAACGGTCAAGGAGGCCGTGAAGGAGGTCGCAACGACGATCCCCCTCGTGCCGCTTGCGCCCGGCGAACGCGGTCATGGCAGCAAAGTCTGGTCGAACCGCGCCAACCGTCCCGTGCAACTGGGCCTGATGCTCGCAGCCGTCGGCCTGGTCGGGCTGACGGCCGCACGCCGGCGGCGCCATAGGCACGGTCTGGAGACGTGAATGCTGGTGCGGCGCTCCGAGCAGATGGACAGCTGGTTGCTGGTGGCGGCCACGGCCGTGTTCGTGCTCACCGCCGAGCGCTACTTCCAGGACTCCGGCCTGGTCCGCTCGGGGCCCCCGCAGGACCATCGCAAAGGCGAGGCGAATTCACCGGAAACCGACCCGGGGCGCGCAGCCGTGCAGCCCGGCCATGGCCGCCGCGCGAAGAGCCCCCTCACGATCCCCTGGGCTGGCTGGAAGGATATCTTCTGGCGCACCTATCAGCGCATCGACGAGGATCGCCTGCTCGCCACAGCGGGCGGCGTCGTGTTCTTCGGGCTGCTCGCGATCTTTCCGGCCGTGACCGCGCTGGTCTCGTCCTACGGGCTGTTCGCCGATCCCTCCACGATCAGCGATAACCTCCAGAAGCTGGCGATGATGCTTCCCGAAGGCACCTTCCAGATCGTCGAGGAACAGGTCGGGCGCGTGGTGTCGAAGGGCAGCACGGCGCTGGGTGCCACCTTCCTGTTCGGCCTTGTGCTCGCGATCTGGAGCGCCAATGCCGGCGTCAAGGCGATCTTCGACGCACTCAACGTCGCCTATGAGGAGCGCGAGAAGCGAAGCTTCGTCCGGCTGAACATGGTGTCGCTGGCCTTCACGGTCGGCGGCATCATGGCGCTGTTGCTGATGGTGGCTGCCGTCGTCGCCCTCCCGCTCGTGCTCAATCACCTCGGCCTGGCGCCTGAAAGCAAATTGATCGTGGCGCTGGCACGATGGCCGCTGCTGTTCCTGATCCTGCTCGTTGCGCTCGCCATCCTCTACCGGTTTGCGCCCAGCCGCGATGCGCCGCGCTGGCAATGGCTGAGCCTCGGCGCGGTGATGGCGGCCATCCTCTGGATCGCCGGCTCGGCACTGCTCTCCTGGTATCTCTCGGAATTCGCCAATTACAACGCGACCTACGGCTCGCTCGGTGCGGCGATCGGTCTGATGATGTGGATGTGGATGTCGGCGATCGTGATCATGTTCGGAGCCGAGCTGAACTCGGAGATCGAACGGCAGACCCTGCGCGACACGACCACCGGGCGGCCGAAGCCGCTCGGCAGCCGCGAAGCCGTCTCGGCCGATACGGTCGGCGCCGCCGCGCCGGCCTGAGGCCATGACGGTCCTGAACGCGCGTGCTGGAGGCTGCTATCCCCTCGAATCAACAATGATGTTAAGGTCATGCTGCTTGGGGGGAGCATGAGGCGTGACGGGTCGGACGGCGGCCCGTGTTTTCCCGGGTAAGACAGTCAGCTCTTGAGGCGTAACGCGCGGCATGATTCGCATTTCGACGATCTTCATCGCCATCTGCATGGTTCTGGTCGCGGCCTCGCTGGGGCTGGTGCTCTATTCGGTCGCCGGCATCAGCGGAACCGAGTCCGCGATCGTGGCGCTGACCGCGCTGACCTTCCTGATCCTCTACAACGCGGTGTCGATGCGGCTGCGCGACCGCAGCGACGTCGGCGGCCAGATCGCCGACCTCTCGCGCGGCACCGCCGACCTCGCCCGTCAGGTGGCCGAGTTCGGCCGCCGGCTTGCGGCGGTCGAGGGACGCATCGCCTCGTCCAATTCGACCAATTCCGACCGCATCCAGTCGGTGGTCGGCGAGATCAACGAGCTCGGCGGACTGGTCAGGCAGCTCGCGACCACCGTCTCGGCGCATGAGGACCTGCTGGCTGCCGCTCCGGTATCAGCCGCAAGCCCGGTCGAGAGGCAGGATCCGGTGGCGCCGCTCGATCTGATCGCGACGATCGACGAGCGGCCGGCTGCCCCGTCACCGTTGCCCGTGGCGCCCCCGCCTCCCGCAGCGCAGCCGCGGCCCGCACAGGCGGTCCCGACCCAGGTCGCCAACGGCCGCAACCAGACCCAATTGCTGGCGACGCTGCGCAACGCGATCGACGAGAACCGCATCGACATCTTCCTCCAGCCGATGGTGACGCTGCCGCAGCGCAAGGTGCGGTTCTACGAGGCGGTGACGCGCCTGCGCGATGAGCGCGACCAGCTGATCGCCGCCGAGGAGTTCATCAGCATCGCGGAAGCCTCCGGGCTGATCGGGCGCATCGACAATATGGTGATGCTGCGCTGTGTGCAGGTGCTGCGGCGCCTGATGGTGCGCAACAAGGATGTCGGCGTGTTCTGCAATGTCGCGGCCTCCACGCTCGGCAATTCCACCACCTTCGCGCAATGCCTCGACTTCCTCGAAGCCAACCGGGCGCTGGCGCCCTCGCTGGTGCTGGAGTTCAAGCAGTCGACCTTCCGCAACCTCGGCCCGGCCGAGACCGAGAATCTCGCCGCACTCGCCCAGCGCGGCTACCGCTTCTCGATCGACCATGTCACGGATTTGCGCATCGAGCCGCGCGAGCTCGCCGACCGCGGCGTGCGCTTCATCAAGGTGCCGGCCACGCTGCTGCTCGATCCGAAGCAGGCCTCGGCCTCGGACATCCATCCGTCCGACCTCTCCGATCTGCTCGGCCGCTTCGGCATAGACCTGATCGCCGAGCGGATCGAGGGCGAGCGCGCGGTGGTCGACCTGCTCGATTATGACGTGCGGTTCGGCCAGGGCTTTCTGTTCGCACCGCCCCGGCCATTGCGGCCGGAAGGGGCATCTGCTACCGGCGGGGCCTCGCCGACCCAGGCGCAGGACATCCAGGGATCCAATGGCTCCGGCACACCCAGCTCAGGCGCAACGTCTTCAGCGCCTCCGCCACAACGCATCACCGGCAACGCGGCGCTCGCGCGCCGCATCTGATTGGCCGCGCGCATCATGACCACGTTGCATTTTGCCGAAAGCCTGCGCGAGCTCGTGGGTGGCGTTGACGTCGTGCTCAGCGACATCTGGGGCGTGGTCCATAACGGTCTCGAATCCTTCCCCGAGGCCTGCGAGGCGCTGCATACCTATCGCAGCCGCGGCGGCACGGTGATCCTGATCACCAACGCACCGCGCCCGGCCGACTCCGTGCAGCGGCAATTGCGCAAGCTCGGTGTCGCGGACGAGACCTATGACGCGATCGTCTCGTCGGGCGACCTGACGCGGCTCTATGTCGCCGAGCATCCCGGCCGCAAGATGTTCTGGCTCGGCCCCGAGCGCGACAACTCGATCTACCGTGGCCTCGATGCGACGACCGCGCCGCTGGAGGAAGCCGATTACATCGTCTGCACCGGCCTCTATGACGACGAGACCGAGACGGCGGAAGACTATCGCGGCATGATGCTGAAGGCGCGCGAGCGCAAGCTGACGCTGGTCTGCGCCAACCCCGACATCGTGGTCGAACGCGGCGACCGGCTGATCTATTGCGCCGGCGCCATCGCCGAGCTCTACCGTGAGCTCGGGGGCGAGGTGATCTTCTACGGCAAGCCGCACCGGCCGATCTATGAGCGCGCGATGGCGCTCGCCGGCGAACGCCAGGGCCACCAAATTGATCGCAAAAAGGTCTTGGCGATCGGCGATTCCGTCCGCACCGATCTCACCGGCGCGCGCGAGTTCGGCATCGACTGCCTGTTCGTCACCCGCGGCATCCATGCCGAGGAGTTCGAGGGTCTCGACCAGCTCGACCCGGCATCCGTGATGGAATTGTTCGGCCATCCGCCGAAGGCGCTGATGCGCGAATTGAAGTGGTGACACGACCACGAGCTTGGACGAATTGCAGGGCTCCAGACCTCGTCATGGCCGGGCTTGACCCGGCCATCCACGCCGTCCTTCGCATGTCCCTGAACGTGGATGCCCGGGACAAGCCCGGGCACGACGATCTCAATGGATGACTGTTTTCAGGCCAGGCGCCCTTACGCGCTCGCCATGTCCGGGAAGACCGCCTCGATCTTGGTCTTCAGCGTCGCCGCGTTGAACGGCTTGACGATGTAATTGTTCACGCCGGCCTTCTTGGCCGCGATCACGTTCTCGGTCTTGGACTCAGCCGTGATCATGATGAAGGGCGTGGTGGCGAGGTTCGGATCCGCGCGCACTTCGCGCAGGAGGTCGTAACCCGTCATCGGCTCCATGTTCCAGTCGGAGATCACGAGCCCGTACTTCTTGCCGCGCATCTTGTTCAGCGCTGCCGAACCGTCGCTGGCATCGTCGATATTCTCGAAGCCAAGCTGCTTCAGCAGATTCCTGATGATACGGATCATGGTGCTGTAGTCATCCACCACCAGAACCGGCATCGACAAATCAACCGCCATCTCGACTCCCCCAACGCAAACCCAGGAATATTACGATCGGACCTGCCAGGCCGGGAGCCCGGCAGTTCCACGCCAAAGGACTAGCATCAAGGCGTTAAACAGCGCGTTAACTGCGGACGCCTCTAAAGGACTGAAATCGTGTTCAATGTCCCGGCTCCCCCCGCTTGACTTCGTCGGGCCGGTCGAGCCACGGTCCCGACCGGTCCTGCCGCTTCGAGAATTCCCCTGATGGCTCCGCATTTTACCGTCATCCGCGACACCACGCCGGACTCTGCGATTCCGAGGGGTGCTGTGGTCGCCATGGGCAATTTCGACGGCGTCCATCTCGGTCACCGCGCCGTGATCGCGGCCGCCCTGGAAATGGGCCGGGCGCATGGCCGTCCTGCGCTGGCATTGACCTTCGAACCCCATCCGCGGCGGTTTTTCAGCCCCAACACCCCGCAATTCCGCCTGACGGATGAGCCGGCCAAACTGCGACTTTTGGCCGGCACCGGCCTTGCCGGCGCCGTGGTCATGACTTTCGACAAGGCGCGCGCCGGAACCAGCGCGCAAGACTTCATTCACCATGACCTGATCGGGCGCCTCGGCGTCAGCGGCATCGCCGTCGGATACGACTTTCATTTCGGCAAAGGTCGCGTCGGCTCGCCGAGCCTGCTGGTCAACGAGGCGCCCCGGCTCGGCATCGAGGTCGACGTGCAGCCCCATGTCGATATCGACGAGCGGCCGGTCTCCTCCAGCGCGATCCGGATCGCCCTCGCCGAGGGCCAGCTCGACGAAGCCACCACCATGCTGGGAGCCCCCTGGTTCATCACCGGCGAGGTGATCCACGGTGAGAAGCGCGGCCGCGACCTTGGCTATCCCACCGCCAACATCCGTCTGGACGCCAATTGCGGCCTGAAGCACGGCATCTACGCCGTGCGGGTCGGCCGCGGCGCCGAGCGCCTCGACGGCGTGGCAAGCTTCGGCCGACGACCGACTTTCGACAATGGCGCGCCGCTGCTGGAAATCTTCCTGTTCGACTTCAAGGGCGATCTCTACGGGCAGGCGCTCGACTGCGCCTTCGTCGGCTTCATCCGCGAAGAGCTGAAATTCGACAGTCTGGAGGCCCTGATCCGCCAGATGGACGACGATTCCGCCCGCGCCCGCGCCATGCTGGCCGCCGCCCCGGACGCGTTTCCGAAGCTTGGCGCGATCGATTGAGCCGGAAACCGGGCCACCCGAACCTTTGCGCTTCCCCCGCCCGGCTGCTATGGAGAGCCCATGTTTGCGCGGCGCATCATAGCGATTAGCGGCCCGGCTTCCGCCTGAGCCTTCGGCTCGGCGCAAGACCGGGATGTTGTCGTTTCACCCCCGCGATTCCTTATCGCTATCCGTTTTCCCGCGCCCCTTCCGAGCCAGTCAGCCTCATGTCCGAAAAGCCGCAGAAGTCCCAAAAGTCTGAAGTCAAAGACTATTCGAAAACCCTGTTCCTGCCGCAGACCGAATTCCCGATGCGCGCCGGCCTGCCGCAGCGCGAGCCGGAGATCCTCAAGCGCTGGTACGAGATCGGCCTCTACGAGAAGCTGCGCGAGAGCGCCAAGGGTCGCGCCAAGTTCGTCCTGCATGACGGCCCGCCCTATGCCAACGGCAACATCCATATCGGCACGGCGCTGAACAAGATCCTGAAGGATCTCGTCACCAAGAGCCAGCAGATGCTCGGCTTCGATTCCAACTACGTGCCGGGCTGGGACTGCCACGGCCTGCCGATCGAGTGGAAGGTCGAGGAAGAGCACTATCGCAAGAAGGGCAAGCAGAAGCCCGACTTCCGCGACTCTGCCGCAATGATCGACTTCCGCAAGGAATGTCGCGCCTATGCCACGCACTGGCTCGGCGTGCAGCGCGAGGAGTTCAAGCGCCTTGGCGTGATCGGCGATTGGGACCATCCCTACGCCACCATGAGCTTTCCGGCCGAAGCCCAGATCGCGCGCGAGCTGATGAAGTTCGCCGCCAACGGCACGCTCTATCGCGGCTCCAAGCCGGTGATGTGGAGCGTGGTCGAGAAGACCGCGCTGGCCGAAGCCGAGGTCGAATACGAGGACTACACCTCCGATACGGTGTGGGTGAAGTTTCCGGTGACCTCGCCCGCGCACGGCGCGCTCGCCTCCGCAAGCGTGGTGATCTGGACCACGACACCATGGACGCTGCCGGGTAACCGCGCCATCTCGTTCTCGCCGAAGATTGGCTATGGCCTGTACAAGGTGACCGAGGCACCCGCCGACAATTGGGCCAAGACCGGCGATCTCCTCATCCTCGCCGACGCGCTCGCTGAAGAAGTCTTCAAGCAGGCGCGCGTGACGGCCTATGAGAAGGTCCGCGAGGTCCCCGGCGACACCATGGACGCGATCGAATGTGCCCATCCGCTGAAGGGCCTCGCCGGCGGCTACGACTTCATCGTGCCGCTGCTGCCCGGCGACCACGTCACGGACGACACCGGCACCGGCTTCGTACACACGGCACCCGGCCATGGTCGCGAGGACTTCGACGCGTGGATGGCGCAGGCGCGAGATCTCGATGCGCGCGGCATCAACACGGCAATCCCCTATACCGTCGACGAGAACGGCGCCTACACCGATCATGCGCCGGGCTTTGCCGGCAAGCGCGTCATCAACGACAAGGGCGAGAAGGGCGACGCCAACGAGGCCGTGATCAAGGCGCTCGTCGAAAGAGGCATGCTGCTCGCGCGCGGTCGGCTGAAGCATCAATATCCGCACTCCTGGCGTTCCAAGAAGCCGGTGATCTTCCGCAACACGCCGCAATGGTTCATCGCGATGGACAAGGACGTTGCCGCTGACGGCAAGACCAAGTCCGGCGACACGCTCCGCGCGCGCGCGCTGCATGCGATCTCGGTGACGCAATGGGTGCCGCCGTCGGGCGAGAACCGCATCAACGGCATGATCGAGGCCCGCCCGGACTGGGTGATCTCGCGCCAGCGCGCCTGGGGCGTGCCGATCGCCGTGTTCGTACGGGAGAAGGGCGACGGATCGGCCGAGATCCTCCAGGACGAGGCCGTCAATACGCGCATTGGTGAAGCTTTCGAGAAGGAAGGCGCGGACGCCTGGTATGCGAAGGGAGCGCGCGAGCGCTTCCTCGGGTCCCGCGCGAATGAAGACTGGCAAAAGGTCGACGACATTCTCGACGTCTGGTTCGATTCTGGCTCGACGCACGCCTTCGTGCTCGAAGACCCCGTGCATTTCCCGGGCCTCGCCGGCATCAAGCGCAAGGTCGATGGCGGCACCGACACGGTGATGTATCTCGAAGGCTCGGACCAGCATCGTGGCTGGTTCCACTCCTCGCTGCTGGAGAGCTGCGGCACGCGCGGTCGGGCTCCTTACGACATCGTGCTGACCCACGGCTTCACCCAGGCCGAGGACGGCCGCAAGATGTCGAAGTCGCTCGGCAACACGATCGAGCCGCAGGCCGTCATCAAGGAATCCGGTGCCGACATTTTGCGGCTTTGGGTCGCATCTTGCGACTACACCGACGACCAGCGCATCGGCCCCGAAATCCTGAAGAACACCGTCGAGACCTATCGCAAGCTGCGCAACACCGTGCGCTGGATGCTCGGCACGCTGCATCACTATAAGCCGGCCGACGCGGTCGCCCCTGCCGACATGCCCGAGCTCGAGCGGCTGATGCTGCACGAGCTCGCGATCCGCGCTGCCGCTATCGACAAGGCCTATCGGGAGTTCGATTTCAAGACGGCGGTCGCTGTCCTGTCCGCCTTCCTCAACAGTGAGCTGTCGGCGTTCTATTTCGACATCCGCAAGGACACGCTCTATTGCGATCCGCCCTCTTCGCTGACGCGCAAGGCGGCGCTGACAACCATCGACCTGTTGTGCGCCTCGATCCTGAAATGGCTGGCCCCGATCCTCAGCTTCACCGCGGAGGAAGGCTGGCGCATGTACCGGCCCGACGCCGAGCCGTCCGTGCATCTGACGCTGTTCCCGCACGATCTCGAAGCCTTGCGCGACGACAAGCTCGCGGCGAAGTGGGAGACGATCCGCAACGTGCGCCGCGTCGTCACCGGCGCGCTCGAGCTCGAACGCGCCGCCAAGAATATCGGCTCGTCGCTGGAGGCCTCGCCGGTGATCTATGTCGCCGACCGGGCCATGCTGGCGACGCTGTTCGACGTCGATCTCGCCGAAGTCTGCATCACCTCGAACTACGAGGTGCGTGAGGGCGAGGCGCCGGCTTCCGCGTTCCGTCTCGATGCCGTGCCCGGCGTCGCAGTCGTCGTCGAGAAGGCGGTCGGCACCAAATGCGCCCGCTCCTGGAAGATCTCACCGACGGTGGGCGAAGACCCCGAATACCCCGACGTCACCCCGCGGGACGCTCGGGCGCTGCGCGAATGGAAGGCGCTGGGGGTGGGGATTTAACAAGCCGTCGTCCCGGCCTAGTGCGCAATTGCGCACGGGGGCCGGGACCCATAACCACCGCAGCTAATCGTCGCGAAGGCTGATGACTCCGAGTCTTTCAAACAACCGCTGCCTCGGGGTATGGGTCCCGGCCTTCGCCGGGACGACACCGGTGCTAACGGCAGGCATCCCGGCATGACCCCGCTCCGCGCCGGCATCACCTCCGCCCTGGTCACACTCGTCCTCGACCAGGCCTCCAAACTTTGGTTGCTGAACGTGTTCGACCTCGCTCATCGCGACGTGGTGCGGGTGACACCGTTCTTCGATCTGGTGCTGGCGTGGAACATCGGCATCAGCTTCGGCTGGCTCCAGAACGACGGCCAGGCGGCGCAGCTCGCGCTGATGGCCGTCAAAGCTATCGCGGTGGTCGCGCTGGCGATCTGGATGGCCCGCTCCCACACCCTTCTCGCGACCATCGCGCTAGGCTTGATCATCGGGGGCGCCATCGGCAATGGCATCGACCGCCTGGCCTATGGCGCGGTGGTGGATTTCGCCCTGTTTCACATCGAAATCGGCGGACATACCTATAATTGGTACGTGTTTAACCTCGCCGACGTGGCCATCGTTGCTGGGGTGGCGGCGGTATTGTATGATTCCTTCCTGGGGGCACCCGCCGCAAAAGCGCCCTGATCCCGGCCGATACGACCGGCAGGTGGAATCCGTTTTTGCAAGGGGTCAGGCCGCGTGCGAGCGGCAATCTGCCACAATATGGAACAGGTATGGTGATGCGCAGCTCGAAGACCAGCGGTTCAATGGTTCGAGACCCCAAATGGGGGTTCTGGCGGGCATTGAAATTGTCCGCTGTCGCGCTCGGCATCGGTCTCGTCATGTCGACCGGCGCCGCCCGCGCCGGTGACGACGACGAGGAAGACGACATGACCTTCGAAGAGAAGCTCATCGACAATCTGATGTCCGGCCTCGGCGCCAAGAGCATGGAGAAGCCCGGCATCGAGTACCGCGAGCGTTCGCCGCTGGTCGTGCCGCCCAAGCTCGACCTGCCGCCGCCGGTCGCCACCCAGGCCACGAATGCGCCGAACTGGCCGAAGGACCCCGACGAGAAGCGCCGCAAGGAAGCGATTGCCGCGCGCAAGAAAGCCACCAAGGCGACGGAGAACTGGCAGGCCGCCCGGCCCCTGACCCCCGCTGAGATGAAAGCGGGTGAGGTCGCCGCGGCCCCCCGCACCAGCAATGATCCCATCCAGCCGGGTACCAACGGCAACCCGTCACTCAGCCCCGCCGAGCTCGGATACAGCGGTGGTCTGTGGAACATGATGAAGGGCGGCAACAGCTCCGAAGAGAAGAAATTCGTTAGCGAGCCGCCGCGCCAATCGCTGGTCGAGCCCCCGCCGGGCTATCAGACGCCGTCGCCGAACTACGCCTATGGCGCCGGGCCTGACAAGTCGCGACGGACCTATTTCGACATCATGTCCGGCAAGGAGAAGGAACAATAACGTTCCTGTCGCGCCGCGACATCCTGACAGAACCGCACCCTGCGCCGGCGGCTCGTGCACGCCGGACGTGGTTCCTAAATTGCTTATCAGTAACTTGCCTCCGCGTTGAGTTCTCTGCTTCGTGACGCGAAGCCTCAGCCGCACGGTGTAGCATGCCGTGCTTCCGAGCCGGACATCCGGATCTCGGCCTTTCACTAGGGATCATGATGTCCTCTTACCGATCGGCTGCCTGCCTCCTTGCCGCGCTGCTTTCGACGAGTGTCCTGACAGCCGGCGCGTCCCTCGCCCAGACCACGGTAACATCGGCCCCGCCCGCCAGCTTCACGCTCAGCAACGGCATGCAGGTCGTGGTGATCGCGGATCACCGCACGCCCGTGGTCACGGAGATGATCTGGTACAAGGTCGGCTCGGCCGACGAGACGCCAGGCAAATCCGGCCTCGCCCACTTCCTCGAGCACCTGATGTTCAAGGGCACCTCGAAGCATCCCGTCGGCGAATTCTCGCAGACCGTGCTCCGCGTCGGCGGCAACGAGAACGCCTCGACCTCGGTCGACTACACCAATTACTACCAGCGCGTTCCGCGCGAGCAGTTGCCGACCATGATGGAGTTCGAGGCCGATCGCATGACCGGCCTCATCCTCAAGGACGAGAACGTGCTGCCCGAGCGCGACGTCGTGCTCGAAGAGTACAACATGCGCGTCGCCAACAATCCGGACGCACGGCTGAACGAGCAGATCATGGCCGCGCTCTATCTCAACCACCCTTACGGCCGGCCGGTGATCGGCTGGCACCAGGAGATCGAGAAACTCGATCGCGAGGATGCGCTCGCCTTCTACCGCCGCTTCTACGCGCCGAACAATGCGATCCTGGTGATCGCCGGCGACGTCGACGCCGCTGAAATCCGCCCGCTGGTCGAGCGCAATTTCGCCGCCATCCCGGCGCAGCCCGCCATCCCGGCGCGGCGCATTCGTCCGCAGGAGCCGGAGCCGGCCGCACCGCGCACCGTCACGCTGGCCGATCCGCGGGTCGAGCAGCCGAACATGCGGCGCTATTATCTCGTGCCCTCGGCGACCACGGCCGCAGCCGGCGAGAGCGCGGCCCTCGACGTGCTCGCGCAGCTGATGGGCAGCGGCAGTAATTCCTATCTCTACCGCGCCCTCGTCGTCGACAAGCCGCTCGCGGTCTCGGCCAACGCCAGCTATTCGAGCATCTCGCTCGACCCGACCCAGTTCGCGATCTCGGCCGCACCGAAACCCGGCGTCAGCTTCGCAGAGGTCGAGCAGGCGGTCGACGGCGTCATCGCCAATGTCGCGCAGAACCCGATCCGCGCCGAGGATCTGGAGCGGGTCAAGACCCAGCTCATTGCGGAAGCGATCTATGCCCAGGACAACCAGGCAGTGCTGGCGCGCTGGTATGGCGGCGCGCTGACCACGGGCCTGTCGATCGAGGACATCAGGAGCTGGCCCGACCGCATCCGCGCGGTCACTGCCGAGCAGGTTCGCGCCGTTGCGCAGAAATGGCTCGAAAAGAAGCGCTCGGTGACGGGCTATCTGATCAAGGACACCGCCACCGCCAAGCGCGAGGAGAAGCGTTCGTGACCTATCCCTTCCTTCGCGCGCGTCACTTCGCGCTGTCCTTCGTTACCGGCGCGGCCCTCGCACTGGCCGCGGTCTCGCCGTCGCATGCAGCCGCAAAGATCCAGCATCTGACCTCTCCGGGCGGCATCGAAGCCTGGTTCGTGCAGGACGCAACCGTGCCGCTGATCGCCATGGAATATTCCTTCGCCGGCGGCTCGGCGCAGGATCCCAAGGACAAATCGGGCGTCGCCAACCTCGTCGGCGACCTCCTCGACGAGGGCTCCGGCGATCTCGACTCCAAGACCTTCCATGAACGGCTCGACCGCCGCGCCATCGAGCTCTCCTTCAACGCCACCCGCGACACCCTCCGCGGCAGCCTGCGCATGTTGCGCGACAACAAGGACGAGGCCTTCGACCTGCTACGGATGGCTTTGACCTCGCCGCATTTCGACACCGCCGATGTCGAGCGCATCCGCTCGCAGGTCATCTCGGGACTGCGCCGCGAGACCACCAATCCGACATCGCTGGCGAGCCGCAAGTTCCTCGAGGTCGCCTTCGGCGATCACCCGTACGGCCGGCAGACCAACGGCAACCTCGATAGCGTGCCGACCATCGCGGTCGCCGACTTGAAGGATTATGTCGGCCGCGTGCTCGCCAAGGATGGGCTGAAGATCGCGGTCGTCGGCGACATCGATCCGGCCACGCTCGGCAAGCTGCTCGACCACACCTTTGGTAGCCTCCCCGCCAAGGCCAATCTCACGCCGGTCCCCGACGTCGAGGCCGCAAAGCCGCCGCAACGCGCCTTCGTGACGCTCGACGTGCCGCAGACCGTGATCACCTTCGGTGGCCCCGGCGTGAAGCGCAGCGATCCCAACTTCATGGCGGCCTATGTCGTCAACCACATCCTCGGCGGCGGTGGATTGTCCTCCCGGCTCTATCGCGAGGTCCGCGAGAAGCGCGGGCTGGCCTATTCCGTGTACGAATCGCTGCTGTGGATGGAGCATTCGGCGCTGTTCATCGGCAATACCGGCACGCGCGCCGACCGCGCCGGCGACACCATCGACGCCATCGAGAAGGAAGTCCGCCGCATCGCCGAGGAGGGCCCGACACAGAAGGAGCTCGACGAGGCCAAGTCCTACCTCAAGGGCTCGCAGATGTTGGCGCTCGACACCTCCTCCAAGCTGGCGCAGGCGCTGTTGCAGTATCAGCAGGACAAGCTGCCGATCGACTATATCGAGAAGCGCAACGCCATTGTCGATGCGGTGACGCTGGACGACGCCAAGGCCGCCGCGAAGCGCCTGTGGGATCAGGGCCTCCTCACCGTCATCGTCGGCCGCGCCCCGCAGGCCGCCGCGCAGCCGGTGGCGGTACCGGCGACGAAGTCGAACTGACGATCCGATAAAGCGTCTCCTGAAATGGCCGGGCTCGCCGTCTCCGCCTGCGGCTTCGCCGCCCGGCGAAGCCATGGCGGAGCCGGGTCCCCGCCATTTGCGTTTCCACGATGCACCATTGCCGAACGTAGACGTTCGCGATATGTCCGGACGTCACGAATGGTGCCATCATGCTGCGGATATCCCGCGATCTCGTCATCGACGAGGACGACATCGAGATCGGCTTTGTCCGCGCCTCCGGGCCCGGCGGACAGAACGTCAACAAGGTCGCGACTTCAGCGCAACTGCGCTTCGACACGCGCAAGCTGACCCTGCCGGAGGATGCCGCCATCCGGCTTGCCCGCATCGCCGGACAGCGCATGACCAAGGACGGCGTGATCGTGATCCACGCCCAGCGCTTCCGCACCCAGGAGCGCAATCGGCAGGATGCCATCGACCGGCTGGTCGAAATGTTGCGCGAGGCGATGGTACGCCCGATCCCACGACGCGCGACACGGCCGACCTTCGCGTCCAAGCAGCGCCGGCTCGAAGGCAAGAAGCGCCGCAGCGACATCAAGGCGAAGCGCGGGCGCGGTTTCGACGATTAGAGCATGATCCGGAAAGGCGGCCTTCCGATAAGGTCATGCTCAAAACAATGACCGAAAGGTGCGATTGCGATTCATCCCAATCGCATCGTGCTTGAGGCACCGAAAAAAATCTCCGGCCGCAGGGCGACCGGAGATTTGCTGTTTCAAGGATAGTCGTCAGTAGCGCTTGCCGGTCGCAGCACCGCCCGTAGCCGCATCGTCGGCCGTGCCCTTACGCGTCGCGCTGCCAGTGGTTCCGGCGGTACCCTTACCCTTGGTCGACTTCATGCCGGCCTTCTCGCCGGCAGCCCCCTGCTGCGCGCCGACATCATCATCCTCGCTGCCCACCGTGCCGCCCTGCATGGGTTTGCTTTGCACGGTGCCTCCGGGCTTGACGCCAGATGACGTACCTTGCGCGAGAACAGGCGTCGCAATGAGAGCCGAGAGAGCGCATGCGATTGCAGAGGTCTTCACCAACTTCATCCATTTCTCCTGGATTTTTTCGCGATGAACGGCACGGCGGCATCCCTGCGCCGCTCGCCTGCACCGGACCAGTTCATCGCAAAGAGAGTTTGAACGGCGCGGCTGTGATGCAACCTGCGTCGTGTGGTCATCGTTTAGGGATTTCTGGGCGGTTTCGCGGAATTGTGCTCCTCATATGCGGCAGCGCGGAACACACGCCACGCGCGAGCCCCCGTTTGCAGCGAAACAGCCCGCTACTACCACCGCATCTCTGACGCCGCCTAGAGTTTGCGCACGCTGACTTCGAAGTGGATGGGGCGAGCTCTTGGCGATGCGCGCAGTCGTGCTGGGATTGTGCACCGCGATGGTGCTGATGATGCGGGTTGCCGACGCGCAGATGCCATTGCCGGCGGCAAGACCGCTGGATGGCGCGACACTCTTCAAGCAGCAATGCGCAGTGTGCCACACCATCAGCCTGTCGGAGCCGATGCGGCAGGGTCCGCCTCTGGTCAAGATCGTGGGCCGGCCCGCCGGCAAGCTCGATGGCTTTCGCTACTCGGAGAGTCTCGCGAAGGTCGACTTCGCCTGGGACGAAGCAAAGCTCGACGCCTGGCTGGCCAATCCTCAGGCGGTCGTCCCCGGCGTGGTCATGGCCTACCGGCAGGCAATGCCGGAGACGCGCGCTGCCATCATCACTTATCTCAAGGAGCAGAACTGAATGGCAAAGCCCGTCCATTCCATGATCCGTGTGCGCGACGAAGCACGATCGCTCGACTTCTACAGGCGCGCCTTCGGCTTAGAGGTCGTCGACCATCTGAAATTCGCGGATTTCGCCCTGATCTATCTGCGTCATCCCTCCTCACCTTTCGAGGTCGAGCTGACGGTGAATTTCGATCGCAAGGAGCCGTACCAGCTCGGTGACGGCTACGGCCATCTCGCCGTCGTGGTCGAAGACCTCGACGCCGAACATGCCCGCTTCGAGCGCGAGCAGCTCGCGCCGGGCCCCTTACGCGATTTCAAGCACGACGGCAGGACGCTGGCGCGCTTCTTCTTCGTCAACGATCCCGATGGCTACAAGATCGAGGTGATCCAGCGGGGCGGCCGTTTCAATTGACCAAATCACGATAATCCCAATCACAAGAATTGAAGGAGGACATGCCATGAGAGAAGTCGACCGTCGAAGCAAGCACAGCCGCCGCGTCTTTCTCAAGGGCGCGGCAACCGCCGTACCGGTTGCGGCCGTCGCGAGCAGCGTCGGTGTCAGCATCGACAATGCCTGGGCAGATGAAGCGAGCACGCTGTCGCCTGCGACAATGAAGACACTGCTGAAGGTCGCACGCGACATCTATCCGCACGATGTGCTCGGCGACAGCTACTACATCACCGCAATCAGGCCGTGGGACGGCAAGGCGGCCAAGGATCCCGCCGTCAAGACGCTGATCAGCGACGGCATCGCGCGGCTCGACCAGAACGCGCGCGATCGCCACAAGGTGGCTTACGCCGAGGTGCCCTGGGAAGCCGACCGCGTGGTGCTGCTGAAGGAGATCGAGCAGAGCGAGTTCTTCCAGAAGGTGCGCGGCGACCTCGTCGTCTCGCTTTACAACCAGAAAGAGGTCTGGCCGCGGTTCGGCTACGAGGGCTCCTCGGCCGAGCATGGCGGATACATCAACCGCGGCTTTGCCGACATCGACTGGCTGCCGAAGGCTTAACGTCACCCAACGGTTCAGGAGAACGCATATGGCAAAATTCGATCTGAACGACTCCAGCGTTGTGGTGATCGTCGGCTCCGGCGCCGGCGGCGGCACGCTGGGCAACGAGCTCGCGCAGAAGGGCGTCAAGGTCGTCATTCTCGAGGCAGGTCCCCGCATCGAGAACCACGACTTCATCAACGACGAATGGGAGAGCTTCTCGCAGCTCGCCTGGACCGATGCGCGCACGACGTCAGGCACATGGCGCGTCGCCAAGGATTTTTCGGGTCTTCCCGCCTGGATCGTCAAGGCAGTCGGCGGCTCCACCGTGCATTGGGCCGGCGCCTCGCTGCGTTTCGACGAGCACGAGTTCAAGGTGAAGAGCACCTATGGCAACATTCCCGGCGCGAATCTGCTGGACTGGCCGGTCACGCTCGCGGAGATGGAGCCGTGGTACGCCAAGGCCGAGAACAAGATGGGCGTGACCCGCACCAACGGAATTCCCGGGCTTCCCGGCAACAATAACTTCAAGGTGCTGGAGGCCGGCGCGAAAAAGCTCGGCTACAAGACCGTGCACACCGGCAACATGGCGATCAACAGCCAGCCGCGCGACGGGCGCGGCTCCTGCCAGCAGATCGGCTTCTGCTTCCAGGGCTGCAAATCCGGCGCGAAATGGTCGACGCTCTACACCGAGATCCCGAAGGGCGAGGCGACCGGCAATCTCGAAGTCCGCCCCGGCAGCATGGTGGTCAAGATCGAGCACGATGCGAGCGGCAAGGTGACCGGCGTCGTCTACGCCGACGAAAATGGCGCCATGCAGCGCCAGAAGGCGCGCATCGTCGCGGTGGCCGGCAATTCGATCGAAAGCCCGCGGTTGCTGCTCAACAGCGCCTCGACCATGTTCCCCGATGGTCTCGCCAATTCGAGCGGCCAAGTCGGCCGCAACTACATGCGCCACATGACCGGCAGCGTCTACGCCGTGTTCGAAAAGTCGGTGCACATGTATCGCGGCACCACCATGGCCGGCATCATCCGCGATGAGGCCGCTAACAATCCGAAGCGCGGATTCGTCGGCGGCTACGAGATGGAGACGCTGTCGATCGGCCTGCCCTTCATGGCGGCGTTCCTCAATCCCGGCGCCTGGGGCCGCCCGTTCACCTCAGCACTCGACGGTTATCCCAGGATGGCCGGCATGTGGCTGGTCGGCGAGGACATGCCGCAGGAGACCAACCGCATCACGCTCGACCCTGTCGTGAAGGACAAGTTCGGGCAGCCGGTCGCGAGCGTGCATTTCGACGATCATCCCAACGACGTCGCAATGCGGGCCCACGCCTACAAGCAAGGCGCTGCAGTCTACGACGCCGTCGGCGCCACCGTGACCTATCCGACGCCGCCCTATCCGAGCACGCACAATCTTGGCACCAACCGGATGAGCGAGAAACCGCGGGACGGGGTGGTCAACAAGTTTGGTCAGAGCCACGACATCAAGAACCTGTTCGTCTCCGACGGCAGCCAGTTCACCAGCGGCGCGGCCTGCAACCCGACGCTGACCATCGTCGCGCTGGCCATCCGGCAGGCCGACTACATCGCCGGCGCGATGCAGAAGAAGGAGATTTGAGGCCGGGCGCCCTCGCCGTCATTGCGAGCGCAGCGAAGCAATCCAGGATCTTTCCGCAGCGACAGTCTGGATTGCTTCGTCGCAAGAGCTCCTCGCAATGACGCCAGAGGGAGTATTGTAGTCCCGTAGCCCGGATGGAGCGCAGCGCAATCCGGGGCCGCTTTCACCTGTGGCTCGAATCCTGGATTGCGCTTCGCTCCATCCGGCCTACGCACTTTTGTTGGAACGTCTATTCCGCCGCGTCGAGAATCGGCTCCACCGTGGCCTTGAACTCCGGCACCATGCTCCGGGAGCGGTAGATCAGACACGAGCAACGCAGCAGCGAGGCGAAATTGTTGACCTCGCCATGATGGTCGAGCACCTCGTTGTAGAGTGTCGTCAGGAACTTGCCGAGGCTCATGCTCTCCTTGGCCGCGATCTCCTCCAGCGTGTCCCAGAACGCCATTTCCAGCCGGATCGAGGTGCAGTGCCCGCCGATCCTTAGAGAACGGGTCTGTGATTCGTAGTCGCGTTGGGGCTGGTGCGCGAAGAGATGGCACATGGCGTCCTCCCGTCCTGTTGCCATTTTTTCACGATGCTACACCGCTCCCTGGCACCTCACAATCAGGACGGTGGCCGGAGATGCGTTCATCCCGGTTGCGGAATTTTCTCGAACGGCCAATGTCTTCAATGTGATAGTGAGCCCTCTTCCCCAACCCGTCACTCCGGTATTGCCCAGCCCATGCTTTTGACGCAACACGGCCTAGAATAGCGTCGTCTGCGAATCCCCGTTCGAGCCTCAAGATCGAGTTCATGCCCGTCCGCCAGCTTCCAGAGCAAGTCGTCAACCGCATCGCCGCCGGCGAGGTGGTCGAACGTCCGGCGAGCGTGGTCAAGGAGCTCGTCGAAAACGCGATCGATGCCGGCGCGAGCCGCATCGACGTCTTCACCGACGGTGGCGGGCGCAGGCGGATCGGCATCACCGATGACGGCGGCGGCATGACTGCAAAGGATCTCGCACTCGCAGTCGAGCGCCACGCCACCTCCAAGCTCGACGATGAGGACCTGCTCCAGATCCGCACCCTCGGATTCCGTGGTGAGGCGCTGCCCTCGATCGGGTCGGTCGCGCGCCTCTCCATCACGACGCGGCACGCCAGCGAGCCGCACGCGTGGGCGTTGACTGTCGAAGGCGGCGAGAAGTCCGAGATCATGCCGGCGGCGCTGGCGCATGGCACGCGGGTCGAGGTCAACGATCTCTTCTACGCGACGCCGGCGCGGCTGAAATTCCTGAAGACCGACCGCACCGAGGCCGAGGCCATTCGCGAAGTGGTCCGGCGCCTCGCGATGGCGCGGCCCGATATCGCCTTCACGCTCGCGGGCGAAGAGCGCGCGCCGGTGACCTGGGCCGCGGCGCTGCCCGGCGCGGCGGGACGCCTGACGCGGCTCGGCGATATCCTGGGCGCGGAGTTTCGCAGCCACGCCATCGAGGTCCATGCCGAGCGCGAGGGCGTCGTCGTCGCCGGCTATGCCGCCGCACCTGCGCTGACCAAAGCCAACGCGCTCGGGCAATATCTCTTCGTCAACGGCCGTCCGGTGCGCGACAAGCTGATCCTCGGCGCGGTGCGCGCGGCCTATTCCGACTATCTGCCGCGCGACCGCCATCCCGTGGTGGCGCTGTTCGTCACGCTCGATCCACGCGAGGTCGACGCCAACGTGCATCCGGCCAAGACCGAGGTACGTTTCCGCAACGCGGGTCTGGTGCGCGCGCTGATCGTGCATGGATTGAAGGAAGGGCTTGCGCGCGAGGGACGGCGCACGGCGGCCAACAGCGGCGGCGCCGCCTTGTCCTCGTTCCGCCCTGCCTTCACGCCACAACGGCCTGCCAGTTGGGACTGGCGCCAATCGCCATCGGTCCCGGTTGGGACACTGCCGTCGTTCGAAGGTTCAGCAGCACCCGCCTTCGCCGAGCCCGCCCAGGCCGCCTTCGATGTCGGTGCGCCCAGTGCGGACGTGCGGATCGAGACGCAACCCGCCGGCGATCTCATCGACCGCCCGCTCGGCGCAGCACGCACGCAGATCCACGAGACCTACATCGTCTCGCAAACTCGCGACGGGTTGATCATCGTCGACCAGCATGCCGCGCACGAGCGCATTGTCTATGAACGGCTGAAGGCCTCGCTGGCGGCGAACGGCGTGCAGCGGCAGATCCTGCTGATCCCCGAGATCGTCGAGATGGACGAGGCCACGGTGGAGCGCCTGCTCGATCGCAGCGGGGAGCTGGCATCGTTCGGTCTCGCGATCGAGTCCTTCGGCCCCGGCGCGGTCGCGGTGCGCGAGACGCCGTCGCTGCTGGGCAGGACCAATGCAGGCGGGCTGCTCCGCGATCTCGCCGAGCACATGGCCGAGTGGGACGAGGCCTTGCCGCTGGAGCGCCGCCTGATGCATGTCGCCGCCACCATGGCCTGCCATGGCTCGATCCGCGCCGGCCGCCGGCTGCGGCCGGAGGAGATGAACGCCCTGCTCCGCGAGATGGAGGACACCCCGAACTCCGGCCAGTGCAATCACGGCCGCCCGACCTATGTCGAGCTGAAGCTGAGCGATGTGGAGAAGCTGTTCGGGCGGAGGTGACGGTGCCGTAGGGTGGGCAAAGGCGCAAAGCGCCGTGCCCACGATCTTTCCACGAGAGCAATAGAAGCGGTGGGCACGGCGCGCGAAGAGCGCGCCTTTGCCCACCCTACGGCAGCGAGACTACGGCTTCCTCAGAAACACGAACTCCGTGTCGTCATAAGCCCGCCGCTCCAATTCCTCAAAACCCTCCGGCGTCACGAACTGCGCGGCCTTCGCCTCTTCCACCACCAGCAGTGCGCCCGGCGTGAGCCAACCGCCGTCGCGCAAGCTCGCGAGCGCCTTCTCCGCAAAACCCTTGCCATAGGGCGGATCGAGGAACACCAGCGAGAACGGCTCGACGGGATGCGCGGGGCCGAGGTCGGTTGCATCGCGGCGATAGACCTTGGTTACGCCGCCGAGGCCCAGCGACTCGACATTGTTGCGCAGCAATGCTCGCGCTTCGGCCCCATTGTCGACGAACAACGTGAACTTCGCCCCGCGTGACGACGCCTCGATGCCGAGCGCACCGGTGCCGGCGAAGAGATCGAGCACGCGCGCGTCCTCGATCGGATCGCCATAGGCGTGCACGAGGATGTTGAACACGGATTCGCGCAGGCGGTCCGCCGTCGGGCGGATGTCGCGCGAAGACGGTGAGGCGAGATTGCGCCCCTTCAAACGACCGCCGACCACGCGCAAGTTAATCCTCCCGCGGCGTCAGGTCGCGTTTGCCGTGATAGCCGCGCTTGGGACGGCGCGGCGGGCCGTAGCCGTTCGCTTCCAACTCGTTGCGCTCGCGCGCCTCCTCGCTGCCGGTACGCTGCACCAGCACGCGGCGGCCCTTGCGGTCGTTGATGACGGCGCGCTTCATCGGCTTCTTCGGCGCATCGCCCTCGCGCGCGGCGGATTTCGCGGGCACGTCGAACTCGGCGCCCGACTTCTCGATGACCTTGTCGCCGAGTTGCTCGCGCAGCACGCGCGACTTGATCTCCTCGACCTGGCCTTCCGGAATCTCGCCGAGCTGGAACGGGCCATAGGAGACGCGGATCAGCCGGTTCACCTCGAGCCCCAGATGGGCGCAGACATTGCGCACTTCGCGGTTCTTGCCCTCGCGGATCGCGAACACCAGCCAGACATTGGCGCCCTGATCGCGCTCCAGCGTCGCTTCGATCGGACCGTATTTGACGCCCTCGACCTCGATGCCACCCTTGAGCTCGTCGAGCTGCGCCTGGGTGACGTCGCCATGAGCGCGGACGCGGTAGCGGCGCAGCCAGCCGGTGTCCGGCAGCTCGAGCGTACGGGCGAGGCCGCCGTCATTGGTGAGCAGCAACAAGCCCTCGGTGTTGAAGTCGAGCCGGCCGACGCTGATCAGGCGCGGCAGACCTTCGGGAAGATTGTCGAACACGGTCGGACGACCCTCGGGGTCGTCATGTGTTGTCATCAACCCGCGCGGCTTGTGATAGAGGAACAGCCGCGTGCGCTCGCGCGGCGGCAACGGCTTGCCGTCGACAGCGACGACGTCGTTCTGGGTGACGTCGAGCGCCGGCGAATTGATCACCCGGCCGTTGACGGTGACGCGGCCCTGCGTGACCAATTCCTCGGCATCGCGCCGCGAAGCGAGGCCCGCGCGCGCCAGCACTTTTGCAATGCGCTCGCCGGCCTTCTTCGGCTTTGGCGCGTCTTCACGGCGCGGACGACCCTCGAAATCGCGATCGCGCTCGCGATAGGCGCCGCGGCCGCCGAAGGCGGGGCGCTTCTCGAAAATCCTGCTGTCGTCCTCGTTGTCGCGGCGCGGCCGGTCGCGGAAGCGACCCTCGCTGCGGGGATGCTCCTGCCAGTCCATGCGGCCTTCCGGCCGCCTTTCGCGCGAGCGATTGAAGCGCGGACGATCGTCACCGGACCGCTCCTCGCGCGGACGCGAGAAACGCGGGCGATCATCGCCCTCGTCGCGGCGCCGGGAGAAACGCGGACGGTCGTCGCCACGGCCACCTTCACGACGGTCGTCGCGCTGACGCCAGGGCTTTTCATCGCCACGATCACGGCCGCCGAAATCCTTGTCGAAGCTCTTGTGCGGCCGGTCACCGCGCGGACGATCGTCGCGCTTCTGCCACGGCTTTGAATCGCCTCGCTCGCCACGATCTCTCGGACGGTCGCCAAAGCTGCGCTTGCTATCCCGGAAGTCGCGGTCGCGGCCAAAATCCTTGCGCGGCCGGTCGGAGTCGCCGCGCGAAAACTTGCGGTCTTCGAACCGCCGCTCCGACCGCTCACCGCGCGGCGCGCGCTCATCACGATCGAACTTCGGACGGTCGCCGCGCGGCTTGAACGGCCGGTCACTCCGCGGCTTGAAGCTGCGCTCGCCGCGGCCCTCTCCGCCGCGGTCGTCGCGCTTGAAGCGCGGACGGTCGCTGAAATCACGGCGCGGCGCATCGCCCTCCTCGCGGCGGCGGAACGGACGGCCCTCACGACCCTCGCGGGGCGGGCGGCTGTCGCGATCGCGCTTGCCCTCGAAGCCGCGCTTGGCGAATTTCTTGTCCGGCCCCCGGGGCTTGCCGGTGCGGCCCTTGGACGGGCCACGATCACGCCGGCCCCGGGAATCGTTGTCTTTGTCGCTGTCGCGGGGCATGAATAATCTCACTTAGGGGTGGCGCGATGAGCATTGTGCGCGCTCGTTCCGAGCCGCATGCTCAGGCAAAATCGGTATCCACTCTTGCTGAAGGCGGAGCTAGTAGCAGGTTTCTGGCGATGATACGAGGCATGAAAGCCCCTTCTTTCATGGATTTGGCGCTTAGGACGGCCGAAAATGCCGGAAAATCGGGCGAAGTTCCGATCGGGTGCGTCGTGGTCCGCAATTACGAGGTCATCGCCACCGCGGCGAACCGGACGCTGACCGACTACGACCCCACGGCCCATGCCGAGATCATCGCGCTGCGCGAGGCGGCGAAGAAGATCGGCAGCGAGCGCCTCGTCGACTGCGACCTCTACGTGACGCTCGAACCATGCACCATGTGTGCGGGCGCGATCTCCTTTGCAAGGGTGAGGCGGCTCTATTACGGCGCCGCCGACCCCAAGGGCGGCGCGGTCGAGTCCGGCGTGCGGTTCTTTGCTTCCCCAACCTGCCATCACGCGCCGGAGGTCTATTCCGGCGTCGGCGAGAGCGAGGCGGCGCGGCTGCTGCGGGAGTTCTTTCGCGAGCGGCGGTAGGTGGCCCCGGACTCCGCCGTCATTCCCCGCGAAGGCGGGGAATCCAGTATTCCAGAGACATCGAGATTCATCGTAGCCGCCGCGGCGTACTGGATCGTCCGCCTTCGCGGACGATGACAGTTGAGTGCTGGGCACACAGCGCGGCTCTCAAGCTATGAAAAACTCGCGCAACGCGCTCGCGGTGACGTCCGGGTTCTCCTCGGTGAGGAAGTGGCCGGAATCCACCGGCATACCCACGACATTCGTGGCCCATTCCTTCCAGGTGTCGAGCGGGGTGGCGGCGGCCTGGGCGATGCCGGCATTGCCCCACAGCGCCAGCATGGGAACGGTGATCTTCTTGCCGGCCTCGAAATCGGCCTTGTCGAGGTCGTAGTCGAAATAAGCGCCGGCGCGATAGTCCTCGCACATCGCATGCACCCGGGCGGGATCGCGGAACGGGGCAAGGTAGTGCTCGAGCGCGCGCTCGTCGATCGCGTCCAACGTCTTCGACTTGGTCTGGCTTGCCATCTTGAAGCGCAGGAAGAACTCGCCATTGCTCGCGATAAGGGTCTCGGGCAGCGGATAGGGCTGCGCCAGGAAGGTCCAGTGATAGATTTTCAGCGCGTAGGCGCGGTTCATCCGCTCCCAGTAATTGTAGGTCGGCAGGATATCGAGCACGGCTAGGCGCGACAGCCGGCCGGGATGGTCGAGCGCGAGGCGGTAGGAGACGCGGCCGCCGCGGTCGTGGCCGGCGAGCGCGAAATGCACGTGGCCGAGCCGCTCCATCACCTCGACCATGGCCTTGGCCATGGCGCGCTTGCTGTAGGGGATATGCAGCGCATCGCTCGCGGGTATGTCGGACCAGCCATAGCCCGGCAGATCGGCAATGATCAGCGTGAACCTATCGGCCAGCTGCGGCGCCACCTGGTGCCACATCACATGGGTCTCGGAGAAGCCGTGCAGCAGGAGCAGCGGCGGCCCGCTGCCGCCGACGCGGGCGAAGATGCGGCCGAAGGAAGTGTCGATCCATTCGGCGGCAAAGCCCGGATAGAGGTCGGCGAGATCGGACATCTTTCTGCATCCTTATGGGTCAGTCCCGGAGCCGGCCCGACACAGCAAAAATGTCGAAAACAACCCCATGCACAGTAGCGGTATTATCGGCGGGGCTGCTAACCCCAACAGCCGATTGCACATTCTGGAATATCGATGTGGCGGCGCGGTGACACCAAGCTTCGAGATTTTCGGACTGGTGCGCTTTGCGCATCGCCCGGGGTCGCGAGCCAGTCGCGTTAATTCCTGGCCTTCTCCGCTTCCACCGCCTGCCAGCCGATGTCGCGGCGGCAGAAGCCTTCCGGCCAGTCGATGCGGTCGACGGCCTGATAGGCACGGCCTTGCGCCTCGGTCACGGTCTTGCCGAGCGCGCAGACATTGAGCACGCGGCCGCCATTGGCGAGGATGGCGCCGTCCTTCGCGACCGTGCCGGCGTGGAAGATCTCGACGGTGTCGACCTTGGCGGCGTCATCGAGCCCGCCGATGCGCGTGCCCTTCTGGTAGTCGCCGGGATAGCCCTTCGCCGCCATCACCACGGTGAGCGCGGATTCCGGATGCCAGCGCAGATCGAAATGCTTCAACTCGCCGTCACAGGCTGCAAGGAAAGCCGGCACGATGTCCGACATCATGCGCAGCATCAGGACCTGGCACTCGGGATCGCCGAAGCGCACGTTGAACTCGAACAGTTTCGGGCCCTGCGTCGTCAGCATGATGCCAGCATAGAGCACGCCGCGGAACGGCGTGCCGCGCTGCTTCATGCCGGCAACCGTCGGCAGGATGATCTTGGCCATGATCGCGTCGTGGATCGCAGGCGTCACCAGTGGCGTCGGCGAATAGGCGCCCATGCCGCCGGTGTTCGGGCCGACGTCATGGTCGAACACGCGCTTGTGGTCCTGGGCCGAGGCCAGCGGGATCGCCGTCTCGCCGTCGCACAGCGCGAAGAAGCTGATCTCGCGACCCGGCAGAAACTCCTCGATCACGACTTCAGCGCCGGCCTCGCCGAACGCGCCCTCGAACATCATGGCGATAGCGTCCTCCGCCTCGCGCACGGTCTTGGCGACCACGACGCCCTTGCCGGCGGCAAGACCGTCGGCCTTGACCACGATCGGCGCGCCCTGGCTCTGGATATAGGCGCGCGCCTCATTGGCATCGGTGAAGCGCTTGTAGGCGCCGGTCGGAATGCCGAATTCGGTGCAGAGCGCCTTGGTGAAACCCTTGGAGCTTTCGAGCTGGGCCGCCACCTTGCTCGGCCCGAACGCCTTGATGCCGGCGGCGGTGAGGTCATCGACGATGCCGGCCGCCAGCGGCGTTTCCGGCCCGACCACCACGAGCTCAACCGCGTTTGTCTTGCAGAAGTCGATCACGGCCGCATGATCGGCGATATCGAGCGCCACGCACTCCGCCTCCCGCGCGATGCCGGCATTGCCGGGCGCGCACCAGAATTTGGTCACCAGAGGGGAGGCCGCGATCTTCCATGCCAGAGCATGTTCGCGGCCGCCGGAACCGAGCAGGAGAATGTGCATCGAAGGCTCAGGATAAGGGGTTTGCTGGCCGCGGAGGTCGCACGAATCGCGGCGGGTCTCAAGGGGAAACGGCCCAAACTCCCCGCCATTCCGAGCGCGCGGCATACTCCGCTGCGGTCCCTTCTCCCCTTGTGGGAGAAGGTGGCTCGCCGCGTAGCGGCGAGACGGATGAGGGGTCTCCATCCGCGGAGATAAACCCCTCACCCAAGCGAGCCCTGGGCGCCCGGCGTCATGCCCTCTCCCACAAGGGGAGAGGGCGCAACAATCGGCACCGCAGAGATTAAACCTGCTTCCCCGCGATGATCTCCTGCAAAATCGCCACATGCCGCGCGAAGGCGCCGCGGCCGGCGGCGGTGGCGGTGACCGTGGTCTGCGGCTTCTTGCCGACGAAGGCCTTTTCCACCGAGACGTAACCGGCCTTGGCCAAGGTCTCGATATGTGCGCCGAGATTGCCGTCGGTGGCGCCGGTGAGCTTCTTCAGCCGCGCGAACTCCAGGCCGGTCGACTGCGGCAGCGCGTTCAGCGCCGCCATGATCTTCAGGCGCAGCGGCTGGTGGATGATGTCGTCGAGCGCGGCCAATTCTAGCTCCGCCGCATCCAGAGGCCGCCGAGGGTCAGCCCGCCGCCATTGACGGCCGCCATCCACAGCAGCAGCGATATGCCGGGGATGTAGGCATATCCGATCAGCGTCAGTGCAATGATGGTCGCTCCGATCACCAGGAATGCATAGCCGAACCAGACCCCTGCCATCATGTAGAACAGCATGATGTAGATCGGCCAGAACACCGTCTGCTGGCGCGGCGTGAAATGACCGAAATAGCAGCAGAAAATGCCAAAGGCGGCGATCAACCCAAACGTCAGAAAATAGCGGCCGTCGAACACGCGAATGCGGCTCTTCGAACGGTGATACGCACCGAGAGCGATCAGGCCTATGGCCGACACCCCGTACACTGCAAACCAGAAGTAGAGCCCGTAGCGCGGCCAGAGCCAGCCCGAGATGTTGCCGACGAACGCCAGCACGCCCCACATCAGCAGGGCGAGACTGGAGACCTCGTAGATCTGCGACTGCCGCACGCGGCGGACGGTGTCGTCGATATCGTTCAGCGCTTCGGAAGCCTGCTTGCTGTCGATCACGATGGCGCTCCGCTCTGCTCGACCAGCCCGGTGGACATCGCTGGTGCCTCCACTGGGGGCCGATGCTTCCGGATCAGGATGTACGCGATCATCATGGTCACAAGCGACGCGACGAGCGCAATCAATGCGACCTGCTCCCGCGTGGTCACAGGCAGCAACCGCGCCGCGATGTTCGTGATTGCCGCCGAGACAGGGGAGGCATAGGACCAGGCGATGAAGTTATAATGAGTCCTTCGCCAGTTCGCCGGTCGCGGCGTGCGCAGCAGCGGAATGATCGCCAGGACGATCAGGGTGAAGTTCACGATCGCGGCGACATGGAACGCGTTGAAATGGCCGGTGAACCGATAGACCAGCAAGGTCGCGGCGTCCGAGGCCAGCATGGCGTAGACGTAGAAGTAGCCGCGCGCGCGATGGCCTGCACCGCGCTTCGGGCGCAGAAACTGAACTAGCCCGGCAACGAGACACAGCGTCGCCAGCACGGCATGAATTGCACCTGTGGGCGTCAAATGCGCGATCATGGTCAGCTCCCCGCCGCACCGCGCGTCGCCACGTCCTCGGCGATCGCGGAGACCGCTTTCGGATTGGTGACGATGCCCATGTGGTTGATACCGTCGATGATCTTGACGTCGATCGACGGCTTGATGGCCTGAACCGTCTCGGCATATTTGTCCGAGATCATCATCTCGTCCTCGGCGGCGCCGAAGATCGTGATCGGACGTGTCGTCGCCGGAAGATCGATGCGATAGCCACGCGTCGCGAAATTGCGCATCAGGCGGTCGGAATAGGTGGAGACGAGGTACTTCGCCGAGGCCGGCGGCACCGCCAGGGCGAGCACCGGCAGCTGCGCGCAGCAATCGATGCCGAGCTTGCGCAGCGCGGCAAGCCCGAATAAGCGCGGCATATCGGCATTGGCCCAGCCCCCGGAATGCGGCTTGTTGGTCGGCGCGTCATAGCCGAGATAGGGCGCGAGCAGCACGGTGCGGACGAACATGTCCTGCATGATCGGCGTGGCCGCGACGCGCAGCGAGAAGCCGGCGCCGGCGGAATGGCCGATCAGGGTCAGCGGCAGATCAGGCGCGTTCCTGCGGACATGAGCGACGAAGTCGACGAGGTCGTCCTCGAGTTGGCCGACATAGCCGATGTCGCCGCGCGTGCCGGAGCCGCCATGGCCGCGGATGTCCAGTGCCCAGGTCTCCACCCCGCGCGCGGCGATCGCATGGGTCAGCGCGTGATTGACGGTGCCGCTGGAGCCGGAGGAGCCATGGATGAAGATCGCGCCGCGGCCCGTCTCCGGGCCTTTCGGCGCATAGTGGCGATAACCGATCCAGGTGCCATCGCGGGCCTGAAAACGTTCGAGCGGTGGCAACGTGGACCAGTCGATGCCCTTGGCTGAATCCGAGACCGATCGCATCTCAGGCGGCCGCTCCAGCGGCGTTGCGATCATGGCGCCCAGGATCAGCGCCACGCCGCCGAGCGCACACAACGCCCATTTCAGGCCGGTCAAAACGCCGCGCAGCAGCCGGATCGCCATGGCTCATCTCCCTAAACTCATCAAGCAATAGAGAACTCTATATTACAGAGTACTCTTCCAATCAATCCTGGGATTGGCGCCGCGGCGCGAAAATCCTTAACGTCGGGTCTGACCCCAAAATGCCGAATCGTTTGCCGATGCCGCCTGCGGAACAATTGCTCAACGCGCCCGAATTCACCGTCTCCGAGCTCTCGCTGTCCCTGAAGCGGACGGTCGAGGACGCCTTTGGCCATGTCCGGGTCCGCGGCGAAATCTCCGGCTTTCGCGGGCCGCATTCCTCCGGCCATTGCTATTTCGCGCTCAAGGACGACAGCGCCAAGATCGAGGCGGTGATCTGGAAGGGCGTGCACGGCCGCATGCGCTTCAAGCCCCAGGAGGGGCTCGAGGTGATCGCCACCGGCAAGCTCACCACCTATCCAGGCTCCTCGAAATACCAGATCGTGATCGAGGCGCTGGAGCCGGCCGGCATCGGCGCGCTGATGGCGCTGATGGAGGAGCGCAAGAAGAAGCTTGCCGCCGAAGGCCTGTTCGACCAGGCGCGCAAGCAGCTCTTGCCCTGGCTGCCGGAGGTGATCGGCGTCGTCACCTCGCCGACCGGCGCCGTCATCCGCGACATCCTGCATCGGCTGGAGGACCGCTTTCCCCGCCGCGTGCTGGTGTGGCCGGTCAAGGTGCAGGGCGAAGGCTCGGCCGAGCAGGTCGCGGCCGCGATCCGCGGCTTCAACGCGCTGCCCGAGGGCGGCAAGATTCCGCGGCCCGATGTGTTGATCGTCGCGCGCGGCGGCGGCTCGCTGGAAGATCTCTGGTCGTTCAACGAGGAGATCGTGGTGCGCGCGGCTAGCGACAGCATGATCCCGCTGATCTCGGCGGTCGGGCACGAGACCGACATCACGCTGATCGATTTCGTCGCCGATAAGCGCGCGCCTACGCCGACGGCGGCGGCCGAGATGGCGGTGCCGGTGCGCAGCGACCTCTTCGTCGAGGTCGCCGATCTCGGACGGCGCACTCGCGCCTGCTGGCAGCGCGGCCAAGAAAGCCGGCGCAACGAGTTGCGCGCGGCCGCGCGCGCGCTGCCGGCGGCCGGCGACTTGCTGGCGATCCCGCGGCAGCGGCTGGATTCGGCGGGCGCATCCCTGCCCCGCTGCCTCAAAGCCAACACGCATGCGCATTTCCGCAGGTTCACCGCCGCCAGCGCCAAGCTGACGCTGCGGGTGCTGCACGGCCAGATCGCGCAGGCCGATCACCGCCTCACCGTGTGCGGCGAGCGGCTCGGCCTGTCCGCGCGCTCGCTGCTGCGGCGGCGGCGCGACCACTTTGCCGGGCTCGAGGTTCGCTTGCGCGCCTCAAAGCTTTCCAACGCACAGGCGCAGCGCAACGCGATTCTCCGCCAGCGCGAGCACACGCATCGGCTCGCCGAGCGCGCGCAACGCGCGCTTGTCACGCTGCTGCAACGGCTCGATGCGCGTGTCGAGAACAGCGGCAAGCTGCTCTCCGCGCTGTCCTATCGCAGCGTGCTCGCGCGCGGCTTTGCATTGGTGCGCGATGAAGCCGGCCACCCCCTGCATGCGGCCGACAGCGTCGGGCCGAATGCGCGGCTCGAGATCGAGTTTGCCGATGGCCGTGTGGCCGCGACTGCGGATGCGGACCGCCCGGCACCGACGGCGAAGCGTGCGCCCTCACAGCCAAAGCCGGCCGCGCAAGACGCAAAACCCGCGCCGAAGCGCGTGGCCAAGCCGGTGGATCAGGGCAGCTTGTTCTGAGGCGCGAGGGCGGCGCTCCACCCTCGGTGTCATTCCCCGCGCAGGCGAGGAATCCAGTACGCCGCGGCTTCTCGGTGAACCACAGACGTCTCGGCGTACTGGATCGCCCGGTCCCGGCTCCGCCAAGGCTACGCCGGGGCCACAAGGGTGCTTGGCCGCCGAAGCTTCAGCGAAGGCGGCAAGCCGGGCGATGACAGCGCGTGTGTGGAGGCGAGTGTAGCCACAACCTCGTCATTGCGAGGAGCCCTTGCGACGAAGCAATCCAGGGTCCTTCTGCGGAAAGATTCTGGATTGCTTCCACCTTCGCTGAAGCTTCGGCGGACAAGTCGCTACGCTCGGAATGACGACTGCGGCGGCAGTCCGCCTTACCGGCAGGACAATCCCGCGTCGATCGTGGTCCAGAAGCCGCAATGTTCCGGCGCGAACTGTGGCGCGCCGGCGTGGGCTTCATACAGGAAGATCGCGACGGTGAAGACGATCACGGCGGAGGAGAGCAGGACGATGCGGTTGCGCATACTGATTGCGTTTAATCGACATCGTGGTCGAATGATGGCGTCGCGACATGCTGAAACCGGCGCCACGCGCGATCCGTAGATTCCCGGTCGGCCATCATGGTCCGTGCAGGGCGGTGGTCGATGCGGGGCTGTCCGCCTGACGTTGTTCCTCGGCCAGCCCCGCTTCCGCCTTCGCTCTACCGAGCTACGGCGGGACAAGTCCGAGCTACGATCTACGGCACCATCCTCACCGCGCCAGCCATTCCGCGACGTCCTTCTGCGACTCCGCACGCGCCTGCGCATCGGTGCCGAGATGGCCGTGCTCGGGCGCGGCCACGTCGGTGCCGCCGGCAGCTGCGTGCAGCGGCGTGTTGGCGCGGTCGAAATCATGATAGGCGCCGGGATAGACCACGATGCGCGCGAGCGCGCTGCGGCCGCGCGCGCCATCCACCATCTGGCGGCAGGCCGGCGGCGACGACACGTCGTCATCGGCGCCGATCAGCACCAAGGTCGGCACCCGCGTGCTCCAGCCGAGGCCGGCGGAGATCCGGCAATCGGGATAGAAGGCGACCGCGGCGCGAAAATCCGGGCCCAAATCGCGCGCCGCGCTCTGTGGCCGCACGGCCCACAGCAGCGCGCTGGCGCCGTTGGCCCAGCCGATCAGGCTGACGCGGTCGCGCGCCACCCAGCTCTGCTTCATTAGCCAGGCGCGTGACGCCGCGATGTCGGTCACGCGTTCGCGCCGCGCCTTGACGTGCATCTCCTTGACGCGACACTGCGGCCCGAGCTCGCGCGAGCCGTAGCTGTCAGGCAGCAGCACGGCATTGCCGGCCCTCAGCAGCCGCTCGGCCCAATCGCGATAGCGTGGCAGGACGGAATCGGAATGGCCACTGAGCCCGCCGCAGCCGTGCAGCGCGATCACGGCCGGAAACGGCCCCTCGCCCTCGGGCTTGTAGAGCTGCGCATGCAGGACACCCGACGACAGCGGGATGTCGACCTGCTGCGGCACAGGCGCGGCGTGCGCGGCCGACATCAGGAGCGTCAGGAACAAGGCGGTCAGTCGAAGGCGCATCGGACTCGGCGTCAAGACCCTTCGCCCAAGCACTACCACGCGGAAACGGCGCCAAAACATCACAAACCAGTGGGTTTACCGGGCGGACAAGCCACCCTATCTATGCTACATGCAGCCCGACACATCGTGCCCTCCAAGGATTTTCCACGGAGAGGCCTTCCACGGAGACTTTCGACCGTGCTGAACAAGTTCGGCCCCTCGGGCCATGGCGAAGCGCAGGTGCAATATCTCGACGGCGATTTCCGCGTGATCTCGCCGGGGACCTATGTGCGCTGCGCGATCACCGACACGCGCATCCCGCTCGACGAATTGAAATATTGGAGCGTGGATCTGCAAGAAGCCTACGCCACGCCTGCCGCCGTGCTCCAGCGGCATTTCCCCGGCGCGCCGAAGCCGCAGGCGTGAGGCCGCGCCCGCGCGGCTATTGTTGCTCGGTGCCATCCGCGCCCACGCAGGTCTTGATGAAAGTCTTGCGGGCCTCGCCGACGATCTTCTGATCGATCGCCTGCTTGAGGCAATCGAACCGCGCCTGCGCCATGCAGAGCTGCAGCTGGTCGCGTTTATCCTGTCCCTTCAGGTTTTGCGTCGTGGCGAGGCACGTGACGCGCTTGGTCGCGGGAACTGGAACCGCACTTGTCGGATTTGCCGGAGCGGCCGCAGGCGGCGGCGAGGGGGTCTGAGCAAGGGCGGGCAAAACCGGCAGACAGGTGAGGCTGACGGCAATGATCGCGGACCGCAGTTTCATCGAATTCTCCTGATCGGAGATATATCGATAGGAGCGCGGCCATGAATGCCGGCTGAATGCCAGCCGATGTTTAAAATTGTCTCGTTTCCGTTGGGGCCGGTTTAAGTCGGTCTGCCGCACATTGCCACGGGAAAAAGTGGCAAGCGGGCAGGACACACATGGACCGCCGGAGACTTTGCAGCCGTTCGTTCGATGCACCATTGAGCCCAGAGCGACATGCTCGTCGGCGCGAGCGGGCGGTTAGCCTGCTTCAACGATTCGCCCGAGATCAGTCGGGCAGTTATGTGATCATTTCGGCGCTGCTGATGCCGGTCCTGGTCGGCACAGCAGGGCTCGGCACGGAAGTGGGCTGGTGGTACTACAAACACAAGAACATGCAGAGCGCGGCTGACTCTGGCGCGGTCAGCGCTGCGACAGCGGCGAGTGCAGGGACCGACCCCTCGTCCGAAGCCAAAGCGGTTACGGCAAACTACGGTTACGCGAACGGGGCGAACAACGTCACGGTCGCGGTGAACCAGCCGCCGAAGACAGGCAATCATGCATCGAATTCGCAGGCCATCGAAGTCATCGTGAGTCAACCGCAACAGCGGCTGCTATCAGCCTTGTTCGGCTCGGATCCTGTCCTCATAACCGCACGCTCTGTCGCCCTGCCCAATTCCGGGACAGGCTGCGTACTTGCGCTCAACTCGAGCGCAAGTCCTGCTGTCAACGTCAGCGGCGGCAACCAGCTCAACTTGATCAAATGCAACCTTTACAGCAACTCGAGTGCAAGCCCCTCGCTCAACGTTGCCGGCAGCGCCACGGTCGCTGCAAATCAGGTCGGAGTGGTTGGCGACGTCTCCGGCGCCAGCAGCATCACGGCGACCAACGGTGTCAAGACGCACATATCGCCCGTCGCCGACCCCTACGCCAACGTCTCTCCCCCCGCGAAGCCGAGTTGCACCAACGGCAAGATAGTGGTCAACTCCAATGGAAAAACAACCTCGCTCGACCCCGGCTGCTACACGGGCAGCATTACGGTCAATGCCGGCGCAGTCCTGAACCTCAATCCAGGCATCTATTATCTGGACGGGGCAAGCTTGAGCGTCGCTGGAAACGCCACCATCACGGGCAGCGGCGTAACCCTTGTGTTTACCGGCTCGGGAAGCAACTGGGGCACCGCTTCAATCGGCAGCAACGCGACCGTCGACCTGACGGCGCCGACCAGCGGCGCCACGAAAGGCATCGTCATGTACGGCGATCGCAATATGCCAGCCGGAACTGCTTTCAATCTCACCGGCGGCAGCACGCAAAACTTCGGCGGTGCCATCTACCTGCCAAAGGCCAATCTCAGCTTCAGTGGCGGCAACGGCACGAGCACATCCTGCACCAAAATCATCGCGGATACGCTGACGTTCAGCGGCACGTCGAACCTCCAGGTCAATTGTACCGCGCTCGGCACCGCGACGATAGGTTCGCAAACCGCGCAGCTCATCGAATGAGGTTTGGACCGATGCAAATGCAGAACTTCTCATCCAGGCGCCGCCCTCGATTGCTCGATTCTCTGATGGGGCACGTGCGCGCCGCTATCGGCGACAAACGCGGCGTCGCGGCCGCCGAATTCGGCATCTTGATCCCGATACTGTCTCTGATGGTCGTGTCGGTGACAGACATTGGGCTTGCACTCTATCGCAAGATGCAGGTCGAAAATGCCGCACAAGCGGGAGCGCAATACGCAATTGCGCGCGGCTTTGACACGAGCGGCATTTCGAACGCCGTAACGAGCGCCACCAACGCCACGGACATCACTGCTTCGCCTCCGCCGGTCCAATTTTGCGGATGCCCAACGAGCGGGGGAGTTAGCGCTGTCACTTGCGGGACGACCTGCACCGGCGGCGCGCAGGCTGGAACATATACGACGGTCTCGGCGCGAGCGACCTACTATACGCTCATCGATTACCAGATCGTGGCGGCCACATATACTTATAGCGCGCAGTCCACTGCGAGGCTGCAGTGAAACTCACGGCATTGTGGCACGACAATCGGGGCGCGTCGGCGCTGGAATTTGCGCTGACCGCTCCCGCGTTCTTCCTGTTCATATTTGGGATCATCGAATGCGGGCTGCTGTTCTGGACTCAGCTGGGGATCCAGCATGGGAGCGAAATGGCGGCGCGTTGCGCAACCGTCAACAGCACGCTCTGCCCAAGCAGCAGCGCCATAACGAGCTACGCTGCCCAGCAGGCGTTCGGCCTCACGCTCCCTGCGGACACATTCACCTTTTCCACGTCAGCATGCGGCAACGAGGTAAGCGCGAGTTATGCATTTACGTTTCCGGAGATTCTCAATCTCTCCCCGGTGACGCTGACCGCCCGGGCATGCTTTCCGAGTTGAGGCCGTGGGTGGGTCGCCTTGCCGCCTACGGAATCATCGTGCGCTGAACCGCCGTTCGCGCACCTTGTACGCGGCTCGCCGCGTGTGCGCGCTGCTCCCGCAGCCGAAATGATTTTCCGTCGTTCCGATCCGACGTTGCATCGAACGGTGCTTGCACTCCGTAGTTTGTCATTTCGCGCTGTAGTTGGATTCTTTGTTGCAGATCGGCGCTCTTAAGTTGTTTGACGAAGTCTTGGTGAAACAAAGGGCTGCTATATTGCGTGTTAGGTAATTAGCCCTGCTCTTTTTATCGCGCAGACAATCAAGTCAGCCAAACGGCGATCGAGCTTTGGAATTGGCGCAGTCTGTGAACGGGCTCATATCGAAGAGCCATCTGGCGGGCTACGATCACCTCGAAAATTCGCGGTGGAATATCTGTAAATCAGGGTCAAGCGATGGGGGTGTATCATGCCCACCATATTCGACATGCTCTATCGTGAATATTGCCGCGCCCGCCTCGCTGAAATGCGGAAACAGCTTCTGATCTCAGCCAAACGCTCTGAAGCTCTCGAAGCGCACTATCCGCCTGCGGACCAGGGTGATGATGAGAGGACGGACGCGCAGCGCAAGACCGATTGCGGCATGTCGAATTGAAGCGGCTCCAGGACCACGATCTCTCCCGCGTAGCGATGACCAAGCAAATTGCAGCTTGGGAGGCAGCGATGAATACACCCGAATGCTATACTGTGATGGTAGCCTGCGCCTCATGCCTGACCATTATTGGATTGATCGCCATCGGGGCGTGGTGAGCATGACTGAATGCTGCACCGCGATCCAGACCGTTGCCGATGCCGCTGGCAAGCAAGTTCGATCGGCGTATGGCGTCGAACGCGGCACGCGCCGCATCTCATTGTCAGTCAATGGACGCCGAAAGGCCCTTCTCGGCTTGCAGATTTGATTGTTGCTGTGACGTGAGCTTTGCCGCCGCTTGGTGCTGCGGCGGCTTCGCTTCGGACCCGGATGTCAGCTTCCAGGCGGGGTATACGAAGAACGCAGCTTTGCCGCGTTCTGGCGGACCTGCTTGATCTCGTCCTGCGTGAACAGCCGAGTCAGTTTCACGTTCTGCAGGGTGCCCGCCGCGACGGTCAGGCCGGAAATGGCGGGAGCGGCACTCGGGTCAGGCACGTCGAAAATCACCAAAACGCCGGGGCCGTCGGTTGCAACGCTGTACATCGAGATCAGCCTACCGCCGGCCGCTTCGATGAGCTTTCGAGCCGCCTCCTGGCGATCGGTCGTGGGATTTTCCAAAATGGCCGTGAGAGAGCGTTGTGTGTATTGTCCGGTGAGGCAAAAATGCATGGCATGTTCTCCTCTGTGACTCTTGGAAATAACTTTCGATGCCGCCCCGAACTCGTCGTTGCGGCCGTCGCATCTGAAATGATGAAGATAGTGCCCGCCGTGGGCATAAACGCCGTCGATGATTGCCGGGAGTTCGGCACGTCCCGGTGACGGCTCTCGTGAAAGGCTACATCAAGTCCCAAACGTGCGGAAGAGAATTCGTCGACCGTTACACTTCGCTTTGGGGCTACGGCAGAGACGCTTGCCTAACGCACGATGAGATTAGGATGAATCGTCATCGCGCTTTAGGTTGTTGTTTGAGCATGATCTTTTCGGAAAACCGCTGCGCACTTTTCCGGATCATGCTTTAACGCACGAGATCAACGCGTGCTGAACCGCCGCTCGCGCGCCTTGTACAGATGATCGCTGATCAGCTGCCGCAGCTTTACCGGATCGTCGAACTCGAGTTGCACGGCGAACGGCACGATGCCTGTTGGCACGCCCGCACGGCCGCGCAAGCGCGCGAGATCTTTCTCCGTGGTCACCAGCGTGAGCTGCTCGCGCTGGGCCTCAGCCGCAAGTGCGGCGAGCTCGTTCTCCGAGAACATGTGGTGATCGGCGAAGGAACGCGCGCGCGCGACGTCGACGCCGCTGGCGCGCAAGCTGCGGAAGAAGCGCTCGGGATCGCCGATGCCGGCGAAGGCGAAAACCCGCTTGCCAAGGAGCTGCGCGAGCAAGGCCGCATCCGCCTTCAGCCGCGCGCGCAGCTCCGGCTTGTCGCGCTTGGCAAGCTCGGCCGCGACATCGTTCGCGGCACGGCCGTCGCCGATCAGGACCAGCGCATCGGTGCGCGCGAGCTGTGCCTGCAGTGGCGCGCGCAAGGGACCGGCGGGAAACACCATGCCGTTGCCGACGCCGCGCTCGCTGTCGATCACAATCAGCGAGGCGTCCTTGAGCAGGCTCGGGTTCTGGAAGCCGTCGTCCATCAGGATCACGGTGGCCCCTTGCGACTTCGCCAGCGCGACGCCGTCGAGGCGATCGCGCGCGACCACGACGGGGACCTCGCGCGCCATCATCAGCGGCTCGTCGCCGACGTCGGCAGCGGTGTGGCGCATCCGGTCGACCATCACCGGCCCCTTCAGGCTTCCGCCATAGCCGCGGCTGAGCACCACCGGGGTCTCACCGAGCTCGCGCAGGAGCTTGGTCAGCGCCAGCACGGTCGGCGTCTTGCCGGCACCGCCGACATGGTAGTTGCCGACGCAGATCACGGGGATGCCGGCGTCAAAGCCCTGGCGCGCCATGCGGCGCGCCGTGATCGCGCCGTAGAGCGCGCCCAGAGGACTAAGGACATACGACTGCGGGGAACGTGGCCGGTACCAGAAGGCCGGCTCACGCATTGGCGGCCCCCATCTCGATCCGCAGTTGCAACAGATAGGGCTCGAGCGCGGTCATGGTGCGATCGAGCGCGCCGCCGAGCTGCTCGACCACGCCCGAGCCTGCGCGTTGCATCTTGTCGCGCATGGTCGGATCGGCCAGCAATTGGCCGAGCTGCTTGGCCAGCGCCTCCTGCGTGTCGGCCTGGCGCGCCCCGCCGCTGGTGTCGAGCGCCTCGTAGACGTCAGTGAAATTGAAGACGTGCGGACCGTGGACGATGGCGGCGCCGAGCTTGATCGCCTCGATCGGATTCTGGCCGCCGTGATGGATCAGCGATCCGCCCATGAAGACGATCGGCGAAAGGCGATAGAACAGGCCGAGCTCGCCCATGGTGTCGGCAACATAGACGTCGGTCGTCGCCGTCGGCAGCTCCTCGCGCGAGCGCAATGCCGGCTTCAGGCCCGAGGCCGTGATCAGGCCCGCGATCGAGGGGCCGCGATCCGGATGGCGCGGCACGATCACGGTCAGGAGCAGCGGGAAGAAACCGGCGAGGCTGCGATGCGCCGCGATCAGCATCTCGTCCTCGCCCGGATGGGTCGAGGCCGCGACGATGATCGGACGCCCGCGCGTCATGGCCATCAGCCGTTCGAGCCTGACGGGATCGGCCGGCGGCGCCGGCACGTCGAGCTTGAGATTGCCCGTCGTGAGGACGTCGCGGCCGCCAAGCGCGGCAAAACGCTCAGCATCCGTCTGCGATTGTGCAAGACAAATGTCGAAGCGCGACAGCAGCGCCGAGATGGTGCCGTGCATGCGCCGCCAGCGCGGGAACGAGCGCGGCGACATCCGCCCGTTGATCAACACCATCGGCACCCGGCGCGCCGCGCCGGCGAGGATCAGGTTCGGCCACAGGTCGGATTCGATGAACAGCGCCAGCGACGGCTTCCAATGGTCGAGGAAGCGCGCGACATAGCGCGGGGAATCATACGGCACGTATTGATGGATGACGTCGGGCGGGAAGCGCTTCGCCACCACGGCCGCCGAGGTGACGGTGCCGGAGGTGAGCAGGATGCGCAGATTGAGATCGCGCAGCCGTCCGACCAGCGCCGCCGCGGCCAGAACCTCGCCGACGCTGGCGCCGTGGATCCAGACCAGCGGGCCATGTGGTCGCACGTCCCGCGACAAGCCCCGCCGCTCGCCGACGCGCGCGGGATCCTCCTTGCCCTGTTTCAACCGCCGCTTGATCAGCGCGGGCGCGAGCGGCACCAGGCCGGAGGCCAGCCGGCGATACATTCGCAGCGTCATCGGCAGCGGGTCAGACATCTTCCGGTCCCGGGCGGCCGAGTTGCGCATAGGCGCGGCGGGTCGCCTCGTTCAACGTCTCCTCCAACTCCAGCCGCAGCGTTTCCATAGTGGCTGCGTCGGCATCCGGCGGAACGTGGATTTCCTTGATGCCGACCAATGCGCCGCGCCCGAATGGCAAATTGATGGTGGTGCGGTCCCAGTTCTTGAGCCGGATGAAGCGGCTGGTCGCCATTGCAAAAGGCATGATCGGCCGCCCCGATTCCCGTGCCAGCATGATGATGCCGAGCCCGGCCACGCGCGAGCGTTTGGGGACATCGGCGGTCAGCGCGACATTACAGCCGTCCTGGAGCGTCCGCACCATTTCCTTGAAGGCGCCGACCCCGCCCTTGCGGTGGAAGGCGCTGCCATGGTCGCCGGAACCGCGGATGGTGCCGATGCCGAGCCGCTCGGCGGCGATCGCATTGAACTCGCCGTCGCGATGACGGGAGATCAGCACCTTGGCCCGGTACCAGTCCTTGTTCTTGATGAAGGGGGTGAGAAAATGCTGGCCGTGCCAGAAGGCGAAGATCGCCGGGATCTGCGGCTCGACGAGGTCATAGACGTCAGCCGGATCGAACGTGAACTTGTTGGTCCACCAGACCAGACGCAGATATTCGGCCGCCAGGACCCCGACGGCACGCTGAAACCAGCTGCTTCGCAGCGTATTGCGAAGCAGTTTCTTCAACGCGCCGGTTCTTGATTGGGGTCGAGCAGCCGGTGGAGATGGACGATGAAATAGCGCATCTGCGCGTTGTCGACCGTGCTCTGCGCCTTGGCCCGCCAAGCCGCATGCGCGGTGGCATAGTTCGGATAGATGCCGACGATGTCGACGTCGTCGAGGTTCTTGAAGGTGTTGTGCTCGAGATCGACGAGCTCGCCACCGATGACGAGGTGAAGCAGTTGTTGCGGGGCACTATCTGGCATGGGTTCTCTTCCTAACGGGCTGCCCGGCAAAGCAGTGTTCGACAAGCACGACGAAAGCGCTTTAGGCTAAGGGGCGGTTTCGAAAATGCGCGACAATGCCCGCATGACGATCGCGTCCCGCTGCCACCAGCACCCCGTGCGCCACTTCCCGGCGGTTATAGAGGATGGGTTCTCCGGAGAGGTCACTCATCTTACCATCCGCTTCCTGCACGATCAAATCGGCCGCCGCAAGGTCCCAATCATGGCTATTGCCGCCCGCAAAAGCCGCATCCAGCGCGCCATGGGCGACCCGGCACAGACGCAGCGCGAGCGAGCCGATTCGCGGATGCAGCTTGATTTCGCCAAGCGAGGGCTTCAGCCGCTCGACCAGCGGCTTCGGGCCGGCGACGCGAGCGAAGTCGAGCTCGGACCCGGACGTCGTCCGCACCGGCTCGCCGTTGAGCGTCGTGCCCTCGCCGCGGACCGCGAAGAAGAACTCATCGCGCGACGGCGCGAACACCGCGGCAAGCACCGGCGAGGCGTCCTCGACCAGCGCGACGCTGACGCACCAATCGTCATGGCCGCCCAAATAATTGCGCGTGCCGTCGATGGGATCGACGATCCAGGTCAGCCGCCGCGACAGCCGTGCCGCATCGTCGGCGCTCTCCTCGGACAGCCAGCCATAATCGGGCCTCGCAGCACGCAAGCGCGCTTCGAGCAGATCGTTGACCGCGATATCGGCTTCCGATACCGGCGAGGATACGCCCTTGATCCACTTCTTCAGCTCGGTGCGGAACATCGACTGCGCCAGCACGCCCGCGTCCCGCACCGCGTCCTTCAGCAGTGCCGCATCGCGTACAAGGATATTGTCGTCTACGAGAGCAGGGTTATTGGGTGAGGCCATTTGATTCAATCAGGCCGCGTTTGGGAATCACCTCTCCCCATCGGGGAGAGGTCGATTTGCGCAGCAAATCGGGTGAGGGGGTTCAGGTCCCACGAGAGAGGGTAACCCCTCACCCGGATCGCATCTTGCGATGCGATCCGACCTCTCCCTACGGGAGAGGTAAGCGCGCCTGCATCTGCCCGATCAGCGTCCGCCAAGCGTCAAACCCTCGATGCGCACCGTCGGCGCATTGATGCCGTAGCGGAACTCGAGATTGTTCGCCGGCTGCATCGACTTGAAGATCTCGAAGAGATGGCCGGCGATCGTCACCTCGCTGACGGGATAGGTGATCTCGCCGTTCTCGATCCAGAAGCCGGAGGCGCCGCGGCTGTAATCGCCGGTGACGCCGTTGACGCCGGAGCCGATCAGGTCGGTGACGTAGAAGCCTTGGCTGATGTCGGCGATCAACTCGGCCGGTGTCGGCGTTCCGGCTTCGAGATGAAGGTTGTACGGCCCGGGCGACGGCGAGGAGGAGACGCCGCGATGGGCGTGGCCGGTGGTGGTGAGGCCGAGCTCGCGCGCGGTGGCGCAATCGAGCAGCCAGGTCGTCAGCACGCCCTCGTCGACGAGCGCGGTCTTCTTCACCGCGACGCCTTCGGCGTCAAACGTCTGCGAGCGCAGACCGCGCTTGCGCAGGGGATCGTCGACGATGCGGATGTTCTTCGCGAACAGCTGCTGGCCGAGCTTGTCCTTCAAGAAGCTGGTCTTGCGCGCGATCGAGGCGCCATTGATGGCGCCGACGAGATGACCGACCAGGGAGCCCGCAACGCGCGGATCGAACACGACGGGCACCTTGCAGGTTTCGACCTTGCGCGGATTGTAGCGCGCCACGGTGCGCTCGCCGGCGGAACGGCCGACGGTTTCCGGCGACAGCAGATCGGCGCCGTGCGGCGCCGAAGTGAAGTCGTAGTCGCGCTCCATGCTGGTGCCTTCGCCCGATATGGCGGTCGCGGAGATGCCCTGGCTGGAGCGTAAGTAAGAGCCGTGGAAGCCGGTAGAGGTGACGAGCACCATGCCGCCGATGCCGGCGGAAGCCGAGGCGCCGCCGGATTTGGTCACGCCCTTGACGCCGAGCGCGGCAGCTTCGGCCGCAAGCGCGCGGCGCTCGAGCTCTGAAGTCGTGGGCACGTCGGAATCGAGCAGGTCGAGATCGAGGAAGTCGCGCGCGAGCAGCGCGGGATCGGCGAGGCCGACATATTTGTCGTCGGGCGCAACACGCGCCATCGCCACTGCGCGTTCGGCGAGCTTGGTCACGGCATCGCCACTGACGTCGTTGGTCGAGACCACCGCCTGGCGCTGGCCGACCAGAACGCGCAGGCCGACATCGTCGCCTTCGGACCGCTCGGATTCCTCGACGCGGCCGTCGCGCACCTCGACGCCCTGCGAGACGCCGCGCACTGCGACCGCATCGGCCGCATCGGCGCCGGCGCGCTTGGCCGCCTCGACCAGTCGCTGCGCGAGATCGGAGAGCGCAGACTGATCGAACAGGTCGCGATTGGCTGAGGTCGAAAGCGTCGAGCTTGCGGATGGTGAAGAGTTCACGAACGAAATCCTGTTGGGGCGGGGGTTCGGGACTGGAACCCACAGATGTGCCCTGATAGCGCGGACTTCAAGCATTTTCAGCCCGCCAAAAGCTCAGATTCGCGACTTCGGCGCAACGTCTCGTCAATCATGCGCGCCAAGGTCTTGTCAATCATGAGCAGCAGTGACGGTGGGTTAACCAGCCTTTTTAAGCGGTTTGGGAAAGGCGCGCGCTAAGGTCCTCGCATCGACCGGGAACATAATCCCGGCGGGGAGAACTAAAGCCGTGAGGCGTCAAACAGCAACAAGCGGGGTCACTCCCGCCGGGTCGAGCCGCTCCTTGCGGCTCGACCCTCTTTCCCTACCGGTCCGCTTCGATGCGCATGATCCGCGCGCCGACGGACATGTCAGGCAGATCGAGCTCCATCGCGAGCGTGTGGTGCTGCGCCGTGCCGTTCGCGGCATGCAAATGGCGATCAACGTCCGCGTCAGCGACTTCACCGGCGTCGCGCTCCGCGGCAACGACGAGGCGCAAGCCCTTATCCTCGTGCATCGCGATCCCTCGCTCTCCGTTCCGCTGCTGGTCGGTGCCGGTGGCGACGAGCTCACTGAAGCCTGGGCGATCTGGAGCGAGATCTTTGCGCTGCCGCAGCTCGACGAAGGCGCCCGCAAGCCCGCATCACGACGCCGCCGCGCCAATGCGATCCGCGCCCGCCGCCCGAAATTTTTGATGCGCCGGCGCATCGGCATCGCACGCGAGCTCACCGTTCATCAGGGCGAGCGCGAGATCATCGCGCGGAATTAAAGGTGCCGTAGGGTTGGCAAAGCGAAAGCGTGCCCACCTCTTCTATCCCAGTCTCGGAAACATGGTGGGCACGGCGCAAGGGCGCCTTTGCCCACCCTACGAGAGCTACGCCGCCCGCATCACCGCGTCCGCGAGCAATCCCGCAAACAGCAGCGCCCCCGCATACTTGTTCGACTTGAACAGGCGCAGGCAGAGCTCGGGATCGTTGATCCTTAACCGCACGATCTGCGACGCCAGATGCACGGCGAAGGCCGCAAGCCCGAGCCAGGCCGGCCAGCGCGCATCGCCGGAGGCCAGCGCGACGCCGATCAGCATCACCGCGAGCCCATAGAACAGGATCAGCGCCTGGTGCGTGTGCGCGCCGAACAGGCGCGCGGTGGACTTGATGCCGATCAGCGCGTCGTCCTCGGCGTCCTGATGCGCGTAGATCGTGTCATAGCCGATCACCCAGGAGATCGCGCCGGCATAGAGTACGAGCGCGGTGACGTCGATGCGTCCGAAGGTGACGGCAAATCCCATCAGGGCGCCCCAGGAGAAGGCCAGCCCAAGCACGATCTGCGGCCACCAGGTGATGCGCTTCATGAAGGGATAGATCGCGACGATCAAGAGCGAGGCGATGCCGGTCAGGACCGCGAAGCGATTAAACTGCAGCAGCACGAGGAGACCGATCAGCGCCTGTGCGATCATGAAGACCAGCGCCTGCTTCGTGGTCACCTGCCCTGATGGCAGCGGCCGCGAGCGGGTGCGCTCGACCTTGTCATCGAGGTCGCGGTCGGTGATGTCGTTCCAGGTGCAGCCGGCTCCGCGCATCACGAAGGCGCCGACGAAGAACAGGATGATGGTGAGCGGCAGGCCGCGGACCTCGTGCGCAATGCCGGCAGCGAGCGCCGCCGACCACCAGCACGGCATCAACAGCAGCCAGGAGCCGATCGGACGGTCGAAGCGGGACAAGCGCAAATAAGGCCGCGCCCATTGCGGTGCGAGCGTATCAACCCAGTTGCCTGTGGAATCGGCAACGCGGGCGGATGTATCGCTCATCGGGTCAGGACGTTGCCGTTGAGCGTATCGAAGGTGCTGCCGCCCTTCTTGCCGGCATTGGCTTCAGGCGCCGAGCCGGAACCCAGCACCTCGCTCAGCGATGGGCCGGCCGGGCGCGCCTGCTGCTGCTGCATCTGCTGCGCGACCGTGCAGACCTTCTTCTGCATGGTCTCGGTGTTCTTGTGGCCGGTCTTCATCTGCTCGCCGATCTGCGGCGGGATTCCGCATTTGGCGGCGTGGGACTCGATGTATTTGATCATTTTCAGCTCAGCCTGGCTGAAGTTGCCGATCAGCTTGCAGGCCTCGTCCGGCGGCGCATGACGGTCGCTCGCGGCCTTGATCAGCTTGCCGCGCTTCTCGGCTTCCTCGCGGAGCGGAATGAACGCTTTCATACAGTCCTCGCCGGGACCGCCTTGCGTCGGCGGGGCCGCACTGAAGGCGCCGGCGCCGCCGATCGGCGCAGCGCCGTTCACGGGAAAGGACGATTGCGGCGCGGTGCCGACGGACGCGACGGGCGCCGAACCGTTCACGGGCGGAAACGCGGAACTGGTCGCGGCCTGATTGGGCAGCGGCGCCGGGAACGCGCTTTGCGCATAAGCGCCCGCGGCGCCCATAGTGACCATGGCGGCAGTGATCGGAACCATCAAATGACGGATCATCAAGATAGTCTCTCCGGCAGGAGCTTACGGGTTTCGGCGCCTTCCCAATTGAAGCGCAACCAGCGTGTTCGCGTTTTTACGATTCCCGCCAGCGCTTAACAACCCGTGGAATAGGGCAAGAGCGCGGCGCTGGGACGCACCAGTTTGGCAATATTTACCCCCGAAATGGCGCCTTTCGGTTAAGAACGGCGATAAATTGGACCTTTGAACGATGCCTTCCCACGATTTTCGCGCCCCCCGCCTGTTCGTCGACGCTCCCTTGGCCCAGGACGCCAGGGTCCCGCTCGACCGCGACCAGAGCAACTATCTCGGCAATGTGCTGCGGCTTGCCGCCGGGGCCGAGGTTTTGGCTTTCAACGGCAGCGACGGCGAGTGGCAAGCTGCCATCGAAGGCCGCAAGCGGCCGGACGGCCTCGTCATCCTCCAGCAGACCCGGCCCCAGGACCGGCTACCCGACCTCACCTACGTTTTCGCCCCGCTCAAGCATGCCCGGCTCGACTACATGGTCCAGAAGGCCATCGAGATGGGCGCTGCCACGCTTCAGCCGGTCCAGACCCGGTTCACCCAGGCCTCCCGGGTCAACACCGAGCGGATACGCGCCAACGTCGTCGAAGCGGCCGAGCAATGCGGCATCCTCAGCATCGCCGCGGTGGCCGAGCCGGTGCCGCTGGAGCGGTACCTCAGCCAGCGCGCCGCGGGCCGCCTGCTGATCTTCTGCGATGAGGCGGCGGAGGTCGAAAACCCCGTTCAGAACCTGCAAAGCGCGCCCGAGGCCGACCAAGGTATCGACGTGCTGATCGGCCCCGAAGGCGGCTTTGCCGACGAGGAACGGGCGCTGCTGCTGCGGCAGCCGAAGATCCTGCGGCTGGCGCTCGGCCCCCGGATCATGCGGGCCGACACCGCCGCGGTGGCGGCGCTGGCGCTGGTGCAGGCGGTGCTGGGCGATTGGGGCGGCAAGACTGGCTAGCTTCCGTCGGCCTGACGATGAACGATGAATTGCCCGGCCGTTAAGCGATTGATCCTTTGGAGGTCGAAACCGCTTTCGGGCCATGCTAAGGGCTGCGCCAAATCCCGTTTCCCCCTTTGCCTGCCCGGTTCCACCGGATCGATGGACCCCTGTTATGACCGCGACTGCCACCTCAAATGCTGCCGGCTCCGCCGCCTGGGCGGATACGCTGCTCTTGTCGTTCGCGCAGGCGGGCTATGTCAGGGCCGAGCCCGCCATCCTGCAGCCGGCCGAGCCGTTCCTGGACCTCTCGGGCGAAGACATCCGCAAGAGCCTCTACCTGACCACGGACCTCACGGGCGAGGAGCTCTGCCTGCGCCCGGACCTGACCATTCCAGTGGCGCGCGATTACCTCGCCTCTGCTCGCGCCGGCCAGCCGGCCGGGTTCAGCTATCTCGGCCCGGTGTTCCGCTACCGCAGCGGCCAGGCCAGCGAATTCCTGCAAGCCGGCATCGAATCGTTCGGACGCCAGGACCGCGCCGCGGCCGATGCCGAGATGCTGGCGCTGGCGCTGGAGGCGACTGCCGCCTTCGGTGTCGGCGACGTCGAGATCCGCACCGGCGACGTCGCGCTGTTCAATGCCCTGCTCGACGCGCTCGATCTCTATCCGGTCTGGCGCCGCCGGCTGGTCAAGGATTTCAACCGCAAGATCAGCCTGGAGCAGGATCTGGAGCGGCTGGCGGCCGCGGCCACCGCGACCCGCAGCGAATATGAGGGCGTGCTCGCCGCGCTTGCCGGCTCCGATCGCAAGGCAGCGCTCGCCTTCGTCACCGATTTGATGTCGATCGCCGGCACCACCCATGTCGGCGGCCGCACCACGGCTGAGATCGCCGACCGCTTCCTCGAGCAATCGACCCTCAAGGGTGGCGCGCTGCCGCGCGAGGCGATCACCGTGCTCAAACGCTTCCTGTCGATCGCAGGCAATCCCGACGATGCCATCGCAGAGCTGCGCGCACTGACCGCCGATGCCAAGCTCGATCTCACGGCTGCGATCGACCAGCTCGAGAGCCGGGTCGGCTTCATGGCGGCGCGCGGCATCGACGTGAAGCTGACGCGCTTCTCGACCGCGTTCGGACGCGGGCTCGACTATTACACCGGCTTCGAGTTCGAATTGCATCACAGGGGTAATGGCGCCGAGCCGCTGGTCGCCGGCGGCCGCTATGACGGGCTGATGACGCAGCTCGGCTCAGCGCAGCCGATCCCCGCGGTCGGCTTCTCGGTCTGGGTGGATGCGCTGACCAAGATCGGCCGCAAGGTGGGAGCTTAAGTCATGAGCGCGCCATTTGTTCTGGCCGTTCCCTCCAAGGGGCGCCTGCAGGAAAACACCGAAGCCTTCTTCGCCCGCGCCGGGCTCAAGCTGTCGAAGGCCGGCGGTGCCCGCGACTATCGCGGCACCATCGCGGGCCTCGACAATGTCGAGGTCGCCTATCTCTCGGCGAGCGAGATCGCCTCGCAACTCTCCCGCGGTTTCGCGCATCTCGGCGTCACCGGCGAAGATCTGGTGCGCGAGAACATCGCTGATGCCGACAAGCGCGTGTCGCTGATCGAAGGGCTCGGCTTCGGCTATGCCGATGTCGTCGTCGCGGTGCCGCAGGCGTGGATCGACGTCCGCACCATGGCCGACCTCGACGACGTCACCACCGGCTTCCGCGAGCAGCATCACATGCGGATGCGGGTCGCGACCAAGTTCATCAATCTGACCCGCGCCTTCTTCCAGAGCCACGGCATCACCGACTACCGCACCGTCGAAAGCGCCGGCGCGACCGAAGGCGCGCCCGCGGCCGGCAGCGCCGAGCTGATCGTCGACATCACCACGACCGGTGCGACGCTCGCCGCCAATGGCTTGCGGGTGCTCGACGACGGCGTGATCCTGCGCAGCCAGGCCAATCTGGTCGCCTCGAAGGAGGCCGACTGGTCGCCGCAGGCGCGCGAGACCGCGCGCGTCATCCTCGATCACATTGCGGCGCGGGCGCGGGCCAACAAGTACCGCGAGGTCCGCACCCGCTTCCGGCAGTGCGACGCCGCCCTGCTCGGCGAGGCCCACAGCCGGTTCGGCGTCGAGGCCCCGTTTGGCGGACCGACCTCGTCAGGCATGCTGACGCTGCACTGCCCTCCCGGGCAGCTCTATGCGCTGGCGAGCTTCCTGCGCGAGCATGGCGCCGAGACCGTCTCGGTGGTTTCGCTCGACTACGTGTTCGACCGGGAGAACCCGCTGTTCGCCAAGCTCGAAGCGTTCCTGGGGCGGTGAGCCCTAGCTTTGTTCAGCGTAGCGACAGCAAACGGCTGCTACCATATGCGGTTGAGAAGACCTAAACGCCTCTGGAACCTTGATCGATGACGCTGGGCTCTGACGTTTCCGGCATGACGACCACAGCGGCCAGCGCCGCCGCGAAGGGACTGTCGATTGTCGTCCCCGTCTACAACGAGGCGGCGGGCCTCGCCGCCCTGCATCAGCGGATCTGCGAGCTCGCGAAGACCTTGCGGCAGCGCTATCGGCTCGCTTGCGAGGTCGTTTATGTCGACGACGGCAGTGCGGATGCGACGCTGTCGATCGCCCGCAGCCTGCCGGCCGACGCGATCGGCGTCCAGGTGGTCTCGCTGTCGCGCAATTTCGGCAAGGAGGCGGCGCTGATGGCCGGCCTCGACCATGCCCGGCTCGGCGCCGTCATGTTCATGGACGGCGACGGCCAGCATCCGCCGGCCCTGGTCGAGCAGCTGGTGCAGCACTGGATCGAAGACGGCTACGACGTCGTCTATACCGCCAAGGCGCATCGCGACAACGAGCCCTTCCTGCGGCGGCTCGCCGTGCACGGCTTCTACGCGCTGATCAATTGGGGCGCGCGGCAGAAGATTCCGGAGGACGCCGGTGACTTCCGCCTGCTCTCACCGCGCGCGGTCGCAGCGCTGAGGCAGCTGCCGGAGCGCAACCGTTTCTTCAAGGGACTGGCCAGCTGGATCGGCTTCCGCCAGATCCGTGTCGACTACGAACCGGCGCCGCGCGCCCATGGCGTCACCACCTTCAACGCCGCTCGCCTGCTCGGCCTGTCGATCGAGGGCCTGACCTCGTTCTCGGTGGCACCGCTGCGCTTCGCCAGCCTGCTCGGCGCGGCTCTTGCCGGTATCGCCTTCCTGTTCGGCCTCTCCATCCTCTGGGAGGTCTTCACGACCGGCAAGCAGGTGCCCGGCTATCCCTCGCTCGTGGTCGGCCTGATGACCATCGGCGGCGTGCAGCTCATCATGATCGGCATCGTCGGCGAATATATCGGCAAGATTCTCTCCGAGCTGAAGGCGCGCCCGATCTACTTCGTCGCCGAGCACAGCGAAAAGCATTTCGAGGCCGACAACGCCGACGACGCTTCGAAAAGGACGGCCGCCGAATGAGTGCTGCCGCGGGCCTGCGGCGGATTTGGCTTTGCGCCGACGATTACGGCATCAGCCCGGGCGTCAACCGCGCCATCCGCGACCTGATCGAACGCGGCCGCCTCAACGCCACCTCGGTGATGATGGTGGGACCCGCGATCGCGCGCAGTGAGTTCGAGGCGCTGGACGCGGCAGCCAAATCGAGCCCGCGCTGCGCCATCGGCTTGCACGTGACGCTGTCGGCACCGTTCCGGCCGCTCACCATGCATTTCCGCCCTCTCGACGGCGACATGTTCCTGGCCTTTCCGAAGCTGCTGCGCGCCGGACTGATGCGGCGACTCGACCGCGAATTCTTTCGCAATGAGGTGAAGGCGCAGCTCGCAGCCTTCACGGAGGCATTCGGGCGTGCGCCCGACTTCGTCGACGGTCACCAGCATGTGCAGCTCTATCCGCAGGTGCGCGACGGCTTCATCGATGCCGTTAGCGAGACCGCACCGAACGCCTGGCTACGCCAGTGCGGACGCAACCTGCCGCTGGCGCAGCGGCTGGGCTCACTAAAGGCCATGGTGCTCGATATCCTCAGCGCGCAATTCCGCCGCCGCGCCGACGCGGCCGGTCTCAGCTTCAATCCCGGCTTCGCCGGGGCTTACGACTTCACGCGGGCGGCGGATTTCGGCGCATTGATGCGGCAGTTCCTGGAAGGCCTCCCCGAGGGCGGTCTCGTGATGTGCCATCCCGGCTTCGTCGATGACGTCCTTGTCGGCCTCGACCCGATGACGGATGTGCGCGAACGCGAGCACGCTTATCTCGCCGGCGACGCGTTCCCACGTCTGCTGGCGGACAGCGGCGTCACGCTGGGGTGATATTATGGATAATCGAGAACCGACTTTTCCAGAGCTGCCGGGGTGGCATTTCACTCTGACGGAAACTTCCTTCGGTGTTTACCGGGCCGAGGGCTTCCACGACGATGGTCGCTCTGTGAGCCGCATGGGCCACGACCTCCCGCTTCTGATCACGGAAACCGCGGAAGACGCGAAAAACCTGCCGAAGCGGCGGGGCAGCTTGTCGCATACGGAAATTTAATCCGGCCGGCACTGTTGGGGCCACAATGGAACCCTACATCTCCTGCGCGCTTGGTTTTGCGCAGAGGAGACAGATCATGACGCCGCAGGAACGCCAGCTCGTCGACGAGCTTTTCGACCGGCTTACCAAACTGGAAAATGCACCGCGCGATCCGGACGCGACCGCCGCGATCTCCGACGGCTTGCGCAAGGCACCCGGTGCGATCTACGCGCTGGTGCAGACCGTGCTGTTGCAGGACGAAGCGCTGAAGCGCGCCCACGCCCGTATCCAGGAGCTGGAAGCGGGGCAGGCGCCCGAGCAGGCGCAGTCCGGCGGCTTCCTGGATTCCATGCGCGAGACGTTGTTCGGCGGAGGCCCGTCGCGGGGTTCGGTTCCGAACGTGCCGCCGCGCGACTCGCGGCCGGTCTGGAATAGCGGCCAGGCCATGCAGCAGACCCAGCCGGGCTACGGCCAGCCGTCTTACGGTCAGGCCTACGGCCAGGGTCCGGGTCAGGGCTATGGCGCGCCGCCGATCGGCGGTGGCGGCGGCTCATTCCTCGGCACGGCGGCGGCCGCCGCGGCCGGCGTCGTCGGCGGCTCGCTGCTGCTCTCCAGCATCCGCGGCATGATGGGCGGACCGCATCAGCAGGCCTTTGGCGACACCAACGCCCTGGGCGACCGCAGCGCTGGTGGAAGTCCTTGGGGCGGCAGTGACCAGTCCGGCGGCTCGCTCGCGCGCGATGCGGGCCTCGACGATATCGGCTCGAACCGCCGCGACGACTCGCGCCAAGGCTTCTTCGATCAGGCGTCGAACGATCGGGACAACAACGACCAGAATTACAGCGACGATCGCGACGACAACATGGACACCGGCGACGACAGCGATTTCGGCGGCGGCGACGATGGCGGCAGCGATTACACGTGAGCAATTCACCCGGTAGATACGAAACGGCCGCCTCTAGGCGGCCGCTTTCTTTTAGGGCGTAGCTCAAGCGCCTCTTGTGCCACCGCGCGCAGAGAAGCCGTTCTATAGTATGACTAATGCGCACGGTTGCTGGCTTACACTGAGCTGAACGTTGCCGGACGCGCCCGAGTTCACCATGAAAAACGAAATCACTTTCTGACGCGCGCGGCCGTAGACTCCCGGATTTCCAAATTCGGACATGGGTGTTCAACTGGAAGAACACGTTGCTCATGCCACACACGATGTGGCTGCCGCTCTTGGCAACAGTCGGGGTTTTAAAATGAGTTCACTTCAGCAGCGCATTGCAACCTTGTCCGACGTGACGACACATCTCATCACCGAATTGTACGAGTTGGAGGGACTGCACGAGCGGCTCAGGAAGGCAGAGCTGTCGGCGCGGCGGTTGAACCGCTCCGCTCGCGCACCGCATTCCCATTCATCAACTCGTCGTCGCTGCTCCGTTGCCGGGTCGACGCGGCACCGTCAGCGAGCATAGACCTAAAGCGCGATGAGATCAGGATCAATCCTCATCGCGCTTTAGGTTTTTGTTTGAGCATGATCTTTTCGGAAAACCGCAGCACACTTTTCCGGATCATGCTCTAGGCGTTCGCCGGCGGCACGCAACGCCTTCGATGCCGCGCATCGCGAGCCGGCGCGGGTTGACGGCTCGCTTCAAGCGCACAACGCCTCACATCACCACGACTTTGGTGCCGACATTGACACGGCCGTAGAGGTCGATGACGTCCTCGTTGCGCATGCGGATGCAGCCGGAGGAGACGTTGGTGCCGATGGTCCAGGGCTCGTTGGAGCCGTGGATGCGGTAGAGCGTGGAGCCGAGATACATCGCGCGGGCGCCCAGCGGATTTTCCGGGCCGCCTTCCATGTGCCGGGGCAGATCGGGGCGGCGTACGAGCATTTCCGCCGGCGGCGTCCAGTCCGGCCATTCGCGCTTGGCGGTGATCGACTTCACGCCGGACCATGTGAAGCCGGGACGGCCCACACCGATACCGTAGCGCATCGCCCTGCCGTTGCCCTCGACGAGATAGAGGAACTTGTTCGGCGTATCGACCACGATCGTGCCGGGACTTTCCTTGCCGCTATAGTCGACGAGCTGCTTCTCGAATTTCGGATCGAACGGACGCTGCCGCGGATCGACCGCATCCTGCTGGAGCGCGCCTTGCTGAACTCCGCCTTGCATCTGCGGCTCGCCCATCGGCGGCAGACGGCGCTGATCGTAATAGGCCGGCTGCTGCTGATACACCGGCTGCTGCGGCGCGTAGGCCGGACCGCGGCCGGGACCGTCACCGAACAGGAATTCGATGAAGCCGCCGCCCATGTTCGAGTTGGAGGCGACGCGCACCGGCGCCGGCGGCACCTGCGGCGCATAGAGCACCGCGGGCGGATCGTTCGGCACGGTGTTATCGAAGGCGCTGGCGCTGTTTGCGCCGGCAATGAAGGTGCAAGCGCTGCCGAGCAGCGCGACAGACATTTTCTTGAACATCGACGTACTCTGTACTGTTTCGTCTAGATCACATGCGTCGGGGAAGGCGCCTGGCTGATCGGCCGCCGCGACGGGGTCAATAAAAAGCAAAAGCCGTTTTGTTTGGTAAACGTATCAGGCGTTTGGATTCACCACGTCGTCAAGCGCGGCCCAATTTGGCGATCAGCGTTTATTTTCGATGAACGCAGCGCAGCCATGGTTAATCGCTTCTTTGCACGCCGTCGCGCGATGCCGCACAACAGTTCCGGCTGTGAACTTCGTGTTAAATCGCTTCTGCCTACAAAGACGCGTGAATGAGGTGGGGGGAGTATCCTGATGGCTGTTCACCGCAAGCGTTTTCGCGTCGAAGATATCGCCGGTGGCGAGATGCCGATTCTTGACGTAACCGAAGAGGCAATCCCGATGCATAGCGAGATCATGGCCGAGCTGCGTGCGATCCGCGCACAGATGGCGAAGGGCACTGTGCCCTTGTCCGGCAGCGCAGCCATGGCGGCGATCGACGCCTCCACCGCCCACGAGCTCTCGGAAGCTCGTACCATGCTCGAGACCTACCGGGCGCAGATCGAGCAGTGCGAGAAGCTGAAGGTCGAGCTCGACCTCATCCACGACGCCATCGACCGCACCAAGCGCGAGATCGCGACGCTGCACGGCAAGAGCTTCGACGGCGGCGAGATGGCCAAGGTCAATGGCGAGCTCGGCGCGGTCGTCGGCGGCACCGAGCAGGCGACGCAGCAAATCCTCGAAGCCGCCGAGTCGATCGACCAGGCGGCCAGCGCGATGTCCAAGGTGCAATCGGCCGATCAGCAGAAGCGGCTCGCCGACGACATCCAGGAACGCGTCATCTCGATTTTCGAAGCCTGCAACTTCCAGGACCTGACCGGCCAGCGCATCAGCAAGGTCATGACCACGATGAAGTTCATCGAGCAGCACATCAATGCGATGATGGAGATCTGGGGCGGCGTCGACGCGATCAAGGCCCATGTGCCGGCGCCTGTCGACAGCCGCAGCGATGACGAAAAGCTCCTCAACGGCCCGAAGCTCGCCGGCGACGTCGGCCATGCCTCGCAGGACGACATCGACGCGCTGTTCGACTGAGCGGGCGTCGACTACGGAAAGACGAAACGCCGGCGCAAGCCGGCGTTTTTTTGTTTGCCGTCATTGCGAGCGTAGCGAAGCAATCCAGACCGTCACCGTGGAAAGACTCTGGATTGCTTCGCTACCGCTCGCAATGACGCGTGGTTAGGCCGGAATCCCGATCACGCCCTCGGCGCGCAGCGGACGTAGACCATGTTGCCGTAGCGGGTGGCGGCGTCCTTGTCGATGAAGCGGGTGATCAGCACGCGGCCATCGAAGGAGATGATCTCGCGGTCCTGCTCGCCCGGCGTCGGGCCGGCGGGTCCGATGTAGTTCTTGCCGCTCGGCGAGCCCTTCAGCCGCAGCTCCTGCGGGGTCGCCTGGTCGGCCAGATGCATGATCACGCCGCCGGAGGAGCCGGCGGTGATCACATAGGGATTCTTGCACTGCGCCCGGGCGGCAGCCTCGGTGCGGGCGCGGTCGGCCGGATTCTGGAACGAGGCGAGACCCCAGCGGCCGACGATCTCGTCGGAGCGGATCGTCGCGGGCATTTCCGGGCCGGTGCCGGGCTCAGCCTCGGGCGGCGGCGAAGACGACGAGAAGGACGGCAGGCTCATGCCGCCGCCGCAGGCGCCCAGCAATAGCGCCAGACAAGACGCGGCGGCCAGATTGGCAACCGTGCGCGCGCGAGCTGAACTGATCATGGCATTCCCCCGAACAAGACCATGGCCGCACCCCTCCCGCAGCCAAGCGCAAAACAGCCGCCGGAGCAATGCCGTCGTTTGATACGCCGGCGCCCCGAACGAGTTTCCAATGCCACCATCCTATATCCGCCTCACCAATCGCTTAACCACCTTTGCTTGACAGGATCGCGGCCAAGCCATATTTCCGGGCGCACTATTAGCACTCGGAAAGCCCGATTGCTAAGCGTGCCGTTCGATCCTCGGGAAGAGGGTGGACGGAAGCGCCGCCCCAACCCACTTCCACTACTTCCGAAGCGAGCCTCCAAAGGGAAACGTCATGGCTAAATCCAAATTTCGTCCGCTGCATGACCGTGTCGTGGTCAAACGTATCGACGCCGAGGAAAAGTCCAAGGGCGGCATCATCATTCCCGACACCGCCAAGGAAAAGCCCTCCCAGGGCGAAATCGTCGCCGTCGGCCCGGGCGGCCGCGACGAGACCGGCAAGCTGATCCCGATCGACCTCAAGGTCGGCGACCGCGTGCTGTTCGGCAAATGGTCGGGCACCGAGGTCAAGATCGAGAACGAAGAGCTCCTGATCATGAAGGAGTCGGACATCATGGGCGTGCTGGCCTAAGGCCATCCGTCTGAACGGCCGCTGAATGTCATGCCCGGATCGCGCGATCCGGGCATCCATCATTCCGCCGGGTTCGACTTGCGGACCCGGGATTGGTGCAACACAAGCGGCAGATACATCACGAAACACGAGGGATTGCAGAAATGGCTGCCAAAGACGTCAAGTTTTCCGGAGACGCGCGCGATCGCATGCTGCGCGGCGTCGACGTTCTCGCCAACGCCGTCAAGGTGACGCTCGGCCCGAAGGGCCGCAACGTCGTCATCGAGAAGAGCTTTGGCGCCCCCCGCATCACCAAGGACGGCGTCACCGTCGCCAAGGAGATCGAACTCGAGGACAAGTTCGAGAACATGGGCGCCCAGATGGTACGTGAGGTCGCCTCCAAGACCAACGACCTCGCCGGCGACGGCACCACCACCGCGACCGTGCTGGCCCAGGCCATCGTGCGCGAAGGCGCCAAGGCGGTTGCCGCCGGCATGAACCCGATGGACCTCAAGCGCGGCATCGATTCCGCGGTTGCGGCCGTGGTCAAGGACATCGAGAAGCGCGCCAAGCCGGTCGCCGCCTCCTCCGAAGTCGCCCAGGTCGGCACCATCTCGGCCAACGGCGATGCCGCCATCGGCAAGATGATCGCCCAGGCGATGCAGAAGGTCGGCAATGAGGGCGTCATCACCGTCGAGGAGAACAAGTCGCTCGACACCGAGGTCGACATCGTCGAGGGCATGAAGTTCGACCGCGGCTATCTCAGCCCCTACTTCGTCACCAATGCCGAGAAGATGACCGCCGAGCTCGAGGACGCCTACATCCTCCTGCACGAGAAGAAGCTCTCGGGCCTGCAGGCCATGCTGCCGGTGCTCGAAGCCGTGGTGCAGTCGGGCAAGCCGCTCGTCATCGTCGCCGAGGACGTCGAGGGCGAGGCGCTCGCCACCCTGGTCGTCAACCGCCTGCGGGGCGGCCTCAAGGTCGCCGCCGTCAAGGCGCCTGGCTTCGGTGACCGCCGCAAGGCCATGCTCGAGGACATCGCGGTTCTCACCGGCGGCCAGCTCATCTCCGAAGAGCTCGGCATCAAGCTCGAGAACGTCACGGTGAAGATGCTCGGTCGCGCCAAGAAGGTGGTGATCGACAAGGAGAACACCACGATCGTCAACGGTGCCGGCAAAAAGCCCGACATCGAGGCCCGCGTCGGCCAGATCAAGGCGCAGATCGAGGAGACCACCTCGGACTACGACCGTGAGAAGCTCCAGGAGCGCCTCGCCAAGCTCGCCGGCGGCGTCGCGGTGATCCGCGTCGGCGGCGCCACCGAGATCGAGGTCAAGGAGAAGAAGGACCGCGTCGAGGACGCGCTCAACGCCACCCGTGCCGCGGTGCAGGAAGGCATCGTGCCCGGCGGCGGCGTCGCGCTGCTGCGCGCCAAGAAGGCGGTCGGCCGCCTGTCCAACGACAATGCCGACGTCCAGGCCGGCATCAACATCGTGCTGAAGGCGCTGGAAGCCCCGATCCGCCAGATCTCCGAGAACGCCGGCGTGGAAGGCTCGATCGTCGTCGGCAAGATCCTGGAGAACAAGTCCGAGACTTTCGGCTTCGACGCCCAGAACGAGGACTATGTCGACATGGTCGAGAAGGGCATCATCGATCCCGCCAAGGTGGTGCGCACCGCGCTCCAGGACGCCTCCTCCGTGGCCGGCCTGCTGGTCACCACCGAAGCCATGGTCGCCGAAATGCCGAAGAAGGAAGCTCCGCCCGCCATGCCGGCCGGCGGCGGCATGGGCGGCTTCTAAGGCCCATCCTCACCTTCCAGTGTTACGAAGGCCGCCTCCGGGCGGCCTTCTTTTTTGCCGACCCTGCCCCTCCGCTTTCCGATTCAACCGGCGGCCAAAACCCACTACGGTGGCCCCGATTCTGATTGCTCGAGGATTTCGTCGATGCGCGCGCTTCCGGTTTGTTCGACAGCCCTTTTGGTGGCCCTACTCGCCGCCTCACCCGAGGTCGCTTCCGCCCAGATGAAGCTGTCGCCGAAGGCCACGACGCCCGGCGGCGTCGAGACGCGCTATTTCACCTCGATCGACGGGCTGATGGACGGCAATGCCGACGTGATCTTGAAGGAGACGCGTCAGGGCAAGACGGTCACGGCGGCCGTGCTCGACGTCTGCTATCCCGTCGCGAAGAACTCCGACCGCAAGGACCGCTTCGTCGTCAATCTCCAGGTCGCAGGCCAGAACCTGACGGGCACGACGCAGAGCCTCGGCGCGAAGGCGCCGGTCAGCGTCAAGCTGCTGCGCAAGCAGGCCGGGGACATGTTCGAGTTCCGCGGCCAGATCACGATCGGGCAGGCCGTGACCGAGGTCACCTCGCCCGACAATTCCGATCTCAGCGAGAAGGAATTTCTGGACAACCAGATCTCCGATGACGGCATCACGCCGCAGCCGAAGGATTTCACCGACGTCTCGCCGGAGGCGATCGCCGTCAAGGTCAAGCTCGATGCCGCCACCGACTTCCTGAAGAGCCTGAAGGGCCAGGAGGTCGAGGTGACGCTGGCCAGCCTCAATGTCGGCTGCGACGCGCTGCGCGCCGGTGAGCAGACCATCAACATGTCGGTCGATCCGGAGCGCGCGGGGGCGCTGCTGGCAAAGTTCAAGGCGATGCCCGGCGTCACCGCCGCGGGCTGGACCGCGGGCATGACCGAGATGGACCGCACTATCCGCTTCCCCGCCGCCGACTGGCGCGATGGCGACAAGATCAACCGCGACAAGCTCGCGACCGCGGTTGCGGGCGTGCTGAGCAGGACGCTCGCGGCAAAGCCGGTCTCGCAGAGCTTCAACCCCGCCACCGGCAAGCTCAAGCTCGTCTTCAAGCGGCCGAACCAGGATTTCGCCGCGCTCGAACTCACCGACACGATCGAGGTCGCAGGCCTCGTCTCGCCCGACAAGCCCGGCACGACCGACAAGCTCATGCTTTGGATCGGCAGCCCCGCGACGACCACATCCGATGAGAGCAGCGGCGCCAAGCTCAACCTGTCCGATGACGCGAGCCCGGACGAAGAAGGCGATCTGCCCGACGACAACGGCTCGATCGAGGCGCTTGCCAAGGAGCTGAAAGCCCAGCGCTGGGACGCCGACAAGTCGGTGTGGAAGTAGACTCTCGTGCCCCGGACGCAGCGCAGCACGTCAGTGATGCGCTGCTGAGCCGGGGCCCAGAAGCTACGAGCACGTCCGAGGATAGGATTCTGGGTCCCGGCTCTGCGGCGCAGCGCTTACGCGCTCCGCCTTGTCCGGGACGAGCGCACTGCGAAAGCTAATTCCCGTTGACGCGAAAGCGCAGCGGCTTGGGACCAACCAGCATGAGCACGTCGCCCTGGCGCTTCCAGGTTTCGACGCTGCCGAGCGCGGCCACGAGATCGTCGTCGGCCTGCGCCTTTGCCGGCGGACAGGAGCGGTCCTGGATCTGGCCGGGGACGAAGATCACGGTGTTGCCGGCGACCGAGAACTGGCCCTTGCCGCCCTTGCACCAGAGCTCCAGCACCACCTCGCCATTGTCGCCGATCTCGATGTTCGGTATCCGCTTCGAGCCGGGCTGTGGCAGCGCTTCCAGCGTCATTTCGGTGCCGAAGGGGAACCCCTCCTCGGCACGCGCGAGCGTGGACATCGCGAGCATTGCAATTGCCGCACACACCAACCGCTTGAGCAAAACCATAAGACCTCTCGACCGACCTGACTTGCCGCACCTTCTATAAGACGGCAGCGTTCTTGAGAAGGTTCGCCCATGGTGGATGTCGATACAAAAATCCCCGCGAGGCGAGCCTCGCGGGGATTTGCGTCGCGGCTTTGGCGTCGACCGCTACTTCAGCACCAGCGCCGTGAACGGCCAGACATAGGCCTGCAACGTCACAAGCACGCCGACGAGGCAGGCAAGCACGATCGAGTGCCGGAACACGAAGCGCAGGATGGTGCCCTCGTGGCCGTACCAATTGGTGGCGGTGGAGGCGACGACGATCGATTGCGCGTCGATCATCTTGCCCATCACGCCGCCGGATGAGTTCGCCGCAGCCATCAGGACCGGCGACAGACCGAGCTGCTCGGAGGTGATCTTCTGCAGGTTTCCGAACAGCACGTTTGAGGCGGTGTCCGATCCCGTCAGCGCAACACCGAGCCAGCCAAGCAACGTGCCGAAGAAGGGATAGAGCACGCCGGTGGCCGCGAAGGCGAGGCCGAGCGTCGCGTCGACGCCGGACAAGCGCGTCAAGGTGCCGATCGCGAGCATCGCGGAGATCGTGATCAGCGAGATCGCGCACAGCCGGATGGTGCGGCCGTACTCGGTCACGAGTTTGACGGGACCGACGCCCATCAGGAAGCCGGAGATGATCGCCGCGATCAGCATGCCCGTTCCGGTGAAGGACAGGTAGGTGAAGCTGAACACCGCGGCTTCCGGAGTCGGCTTCGCCGCCACCGGCGGCATTTTGTTGATGATCTGGTGCAGCTCGGGAACGGCGTAGTTCCAAACGAAGATCGAGTTCGCCCAGGTCTTGAACCAGCCGCTGCCCCAGATCAGCATCACGACGCAGACGATGATCCACGGCAGCAGCGCGCTCCAGAGCTCCGCTTGCGTGAGCGGGGTTTTGTCGAGCGGCTTCGCCGGCGTCATGGTCGCCGCCGATTCATCGTGCCCGCCCAGCTCCGGCGACAGCCAGAGCTGCCTCGGCTGCCACACCTTCAGGAACAGGATGAGGGCGCCCATCGAGATCAGCGATGCCCCGATGTCGACGATCCAGGGATTGATGTGGTTCGAGATCACATATTGCGGAATCGCAAACGACACGCCCGTGACGAGGATCGCCGGCCAGACGTCCTTCATGCCCCTCCAGCCCGCGAAGGCCCACACCACCCAGAACGGCACGATCAGCGAGAAGAACGGCAATTGCCGGCCGACCATCGCACCCAAGATATAGGGATCGAGCCCGGTGACGGAGGCAAGGCCCTGGATCGGCGTGCCGAGCGCGCCGTAGGCGACCGGCGCGGTGTTGGCGATCAGCGACAGGCCGGAGGCCGCGAGCGGCGAGAAGCCGAGCCCGATCAGCACCGCGCCGGTGATCGCGACCGGCGTGCCGAAGCCCGAGGCGCCCTCGAAGAAGGCACCGAACGAGAACGCCACCAGCAACAATTGCAAACGCCGGTCCTCGGTGACGCCGCCGATCGCGCGCTTCAGCAGTTCGAATTTCCCGCACCCTACCGTCACCTGATAGAGGAAGATGACGTTGAGGACGATCCAGCCGATGGGGAAGAACCCGGTGACGATGCCCAGCACCGAGGCGCGGATCGACATGTTCGCGGGCATGGTGAAGACGAAGATCGTGATCAGGTTGGTCACGATCACGGCGATGACGGCCGCAATGTGGGCCTGGACGCGGCCGCTCGCGATCAGGACCAGCAGCGTGACGACGGGCACTGCCGCCGCGATCGTCGACAGCACCGGGCTGTGCAGCGGGTCATAGATTTGATTCCACATAGTCTTCCTCCCCCACGCATGTTTGTGGCAGGCGACCCGCGTGGAGAGCCGGTCCTGCTTGACGCTGGAAGCGATAACCCCCAAGTCGGACGCGAATTCCTCGCGAATGCGGCGGTTCCCGTCCGCTCACAAGCTCGCGAAATCCCGAAGCACCCCGCCCCGCGCCGTCGAACCCCATGCTAGGGTTGCGAGCTGCGACAAGCCAACGCAAATTGCAGAACTTGCGACTTTAGTCTAAGCGCGCCCATTTCCGCCATTGCCTCAGCCATTTGGCTCTGGGCCGTTATGCACATCCCCTGAGGAGACCCAGCTCTGTGAAGAACATCCGCGCCACGCTCGCGATCGTCTGGCGAATCGCCATGCCCTATTTCCGATCGGAGGACAAATGGGCCGGCCGTGGCCTGCTCGCCGCCGTCATTGCCATGGAGCTGGCGCTGGTCGCGATCAATGTCCTCGTCAATCAGTGGCAGAACCGGTTCTACAGTGCGCTACAGGCCTACGATCTGGACGCCTTCGTTACGGAGATCTGGATCTTCCTCGGCCTCGCCTTCACCTTCGTCGCGCTGGCCGTGTACAAGCTTTACCTGAACCAGTGGCTGCAGATCCGCTGGCGGCAGTGGCTGACGCGACACTATCTCGGCGAATGGCTCGACGGCGCCACGCACTACCGCATGCAGCTCAGGGGCGAGGCCGCCGACAACCCGGACCAGCGCATCACCGAGGACGTCAAGACCTTCGTCGAGCAAACGCTGACCATCGGGCTCGGCTTGCTGTCGTCGATCGTGACGCTGGCATCGTTCGTCGTCATCCTCTGGGGCCTGTCCAACAAGGCGCCTCTGCACATTTACGGCACCGATCTCGTCATCCCCGGTTTTCTGGTGTGGTCTGCGCTGGTTTACGCGATCCTGGGCACCGCGTTGACGCACTGGATCGGTGTACCGCTCGTCAATCTCAATTTCGAGCAGCAGCGCTTTGAAGCCGATTTCCGCTTCAACCTGGTCCGGGTGCGCGAAAATTCCGAGCAGATCGCGCTCCTGAAGGGTGAACGTGCCGAGCGAGGACGCCTGTTGCACCGCTTCGGCTTCGTCATCGCCAACTGGTACGCGATCATGAGCCGGACCAAGCGCCTCACAGCATTCACGGCAAGCTACCAGCAGGCGGCGGTGGTCTTTCCCTATGTGATGGTAGCGCCCGCCTTCTTCGCCAAGAGGATTCAGCTCGGCGACATGATGCAGACCGGCTCGGCATTCGGCAGCGTGCAGGATGCGCTGTCCTTCTTCGTCACGGCCTACCGCTCGCTCGCCGAATGGCGTGCGGTGGTCGCCCGTCTCGACGGCTTCGAGATGTCGGTCGCCGCAGCCGCCAACATCGCGGCGCACGAGCCCACCATTGGCGTTGCGCCGTCCAGCCGCAGCAAGGCGATCGCACTCCAGCAGTTGCTGGTGAAGCTGCCAAACGGCGCGCCGCTGGTCACGGTCGATGCCTTCACGATCCAGCCGTCGGAGCGGGTGCTGGTGACTGGGCCGTCGGGCTCAGGCAAGTCGACGCTGTTCCGCGCCGTCGCCGGCATCTGGCCGTTCGGCACCGGGACGATCTCCATCCCCGAGAACGCCCGGCTGATGATGCTGCCGCAGCGGCCGTATTTCCCGGTCGGCCCGCTCGGCGATGCCGTGATCTACCCCGCCGAGCACGGCACGATCGCGCCCGACAAGATCAGGGAGGCCCTGGCGGGGGTCGGCATGCCGCGGCTGTCGGGACGGCTTGACGAGGAAGGCCACTGGAACCGGACGCTGTCGCTGGGCGAACAGCAGCGCCTGGGGCTCGCCCGCGCCCTGCTGCATGCGCCCGACTATCTCTTCCTCGACGAGGCGACCGCCTCGCTCGACGAGTTGTCGGAGGCCCGGCTGTACCGGTTGCTGGCGGAGAAGCTGCCGCAAGCCACCATCGTCTCGATCGGGCACCGCTCGACGCTCGACGTCTTCCACACCCGCAAGGTCGCGATGGTGGAGAGCGGAGAGATCCACGTACTCGGCAGCAGCCAAGAGCCGGCCGAGGCGGAGCCGAGCGCGGCGCGCTGAGACCGCCTGCGCTACCTGCCGGATCGTGATCGCTGGGACAGCCGTCCAAGGGATGGCGTCGCTTCCGCTCGCCTATCTCCCCGCCTTGCCCAGCGGCACGAAGAACGTGGATGCCCGGCACATCTGGTGCTGCGTCTCTGATGTCTGAGCGAGTCAACGTCATTCCGGGAATGTCATTCCCGGGTACGGGGCCGTGAGAATCCATTCAGCCGCGTACTCTGTGGCCCGATGGATTCCGGGCTCCCTCGCTCCGCTCGCGCCCCGGCAATGACGGAATGAACCGTTGGCCAGGGCATGACGACAGCTATCAATCCGGCGCCCCACGAGAGCCGTTCGCCCCAAGCAAAAGGGCGGCAGATCGCTCTGCCGCCCTCGCCAAGTATTCCGGGAAAAGTCTTACTTCAGGTTGGTCATCGCCGTCAGGTCGAACGACAGCTTGGCGATACCGGCCGCGCCGCACCAGTTGGAGCCGACTCCCGACGGATTGATCGGGGTCACGTCGGTACCGAGGTTCGGAGCGATGTTGCCGCGGGCGGAGAAGTCGCTGGTGAAGGCGTTGCAGTTACCCTTGGACAGGTCGGTGTCGGAATAACGCAGGTCCAGCGTGAACACCTTGTAGGTGAAGCCGATGCCGATGTTCCAGGTGTTGTAGTCGGCGTACTTGATGCCGTTCGGGAACGCCGGCACGCCGTAGAAGCTGTCGGAGGTGCCGAGCCACTGACGGCCGAACTCACCCGAGACATACATGCCGACGCCGCTCGAGCCGAAGACCGTGCTGGGCGCGATGTACTTGCCGGTGATCGAGGTGTAGTTGCCCCAGGCGCCGGAGTTCAGGTAGCTCGGGGTGTAGTATTCGTTGACGCCGAACGACCAGTTGTCGTTCACCGTATAAGTCATCTTGCCGTAGACTTCGAAGAAGCTCAGGTCCTTCTTGATCACGTTGCCATTGATCAGGGCCTGCGAGGCGCACTCGGCGCCCTGGAAGTTGCCGGCAAAGTCAATTCCGGGCGCGCCGAAGAAGCAGCTGCCGCCCGGATACAGATAGCCCCATACGCCGATGTCGAAGGCGAAGGCACCGAAGGTCGGGCGGATACCGCCATAGACGTCGATCTCGGCCGCGGCGCGGTTCGGGAAGGAGATGCTCTCACCGGACACGCCCACGTAGAGCTGGAGGTCCTTAGTGACGTTGTAGCGCGGCTCGAAATAGGCCGTGACCGACGGCTTGTGGTTCGACTGGGTGATACCGCGGAAAATATAGTCGCTCATGATGCCGCCGCCGAAGGCGACGTCCCAGGGCTCGAAAGCGGGCGGCGGCGGGGCTTTCAATGCCTTGACCGGCATATCTGCCGCGAAAGCCGAACCCGTCACCATTGCCAGCGCCGTTGCCAACAAAGCCACTTTTTTCATTTCGATCCCCATCGCCAGTTCTTAGACCTAGTCAGGTCCCAATAGCCCCCCCGGGGCGCTCGACCTGATTGCAAATTTCGTAACTGCGGCAATGTGAATTGAGGGGTGCGAACGGTGAAGCAAAAAGCGCGGGCATCTGCCGACTTTTTAGGCGTTTTGACGATTCCACGAAAGGTTGTCAGCCTGTGTGTCTTCTCGAACACATCAATTGCGTCGCAAACTGCAAAGGATGGTCCGTGCAAGTACGGGGAAGCCAGGAAGCGTGGCACCCAGGTTACGAATCAGACAGGCGCGAGAAAGGGCGGCCTCTGTAGGTGCTTGTGGCGATGCAAAAAGGCCGCAGCGTCACCGCAGCGGCCTTTCTGTTGTCGATCGCGGTCGCTGGACCTACCCCTGTCCCTCGGCCGGCGCCGATTCCGTAGAAGACGAAGGCATCGCCCAGCTTGTCTCGGCGGCAGGCTCGGGAGCCGGAGCTTCCACCGGTGCTGATGGCTTCGGAGCAGGAGCTGCCTTCGCTTTCTTCGGTGCCGCTTTCCTCGCGGCCTTCTTGGGTGCGGCCTTCTTGGCCGACTTCGTCGCAGCCTTCTTGGCGGCTTTCTTCGGGGCTGCCTTCTTGGCAGATTTCTTCGCAGCTTTCTTTGCAGACTTTTTCGCGGACTTCTTGGCTGCCTTCTTCGCGGCCTTCTTCTTCGCCGCTACGACCTTCTTAGCCTTTTTGGCCTTCTTGCTTTTTTTCTTCTTCGCTTTCGCCATCGTGGTCCTCCTGTTGCCGCCGAACAATGGTCGATCGGGCGTCTTTCTGCCGTCACCTGCGGACGAAAGCTCGGCTTTTGAAAGCTCAAACTTGCACGTTCAATGCCGGCCGCGACCCGCCCGTAGCCCAATCGAGAAGCTCAATCGTGTGTACGACCGGAATTGATGTGCCACTGGCAATCTGCACCATGCAGCCGATATTGCCCGCAGCAATCATGTCCGGCTTGACGCTCGCGATGTTGGCGACCTTGCGATCGCGCAACCGGTCCGCAAGCTCGGGCTGGAGAATGTTGTAGGTGCCCGCCGAACCGCAACACAAATGGCTCTCCGGCACATCTTTCACCACGAATCCATTCTTGGAAAGCAATTCTTTCGGAAGGCCCGTGATTTTCTGCCCATGCTGCAACGAGCATGCGGAGTGATAGGCGACCACGATGTTGTCCTGTGGCGCGGTGGCCGAAAGTCCGAGGCCGGCGACGTATTCGGTGATGTCCTTGGCAAGCGCGGACACCTTCGCCGCATCGGCTGCGAACGCCACATCCTCGCGCAGCAGATAGCCGTAGTCCTTGATCACGGTGCCGCAGCCGGACGCCGTCACCAGGATGGCGTCGAGCCCCTCGCCGGCCGCCTCCCGGCACCACGCAGCGATATTGGCGCGCGCCCGTGCCAATGCATCGTGGTCGTTGCCGAGGTGATGGGTCAGCGCGCCACAGCACTGCTCGTCCCGGACCAGGACAACCTCGATGCCGTGGCGGGTGAGAAGGCTGATGGCGGCCTGGTTGATGCGCGGCGCCAGCACCTGCTGGGCGCAGCCTTGCAGCAGAGCGACCCGGCCGCGTCTCTTGCCGAGCGCGGCGAACACGCTGCCGGCGGCGGGCCCGGGCGATGGCAGCCGGTTCGGCGCCAGCGCCAGCATCGCCTTGATGCGCTGGATCAATCCGGGCGTAGCCGAAGGCCGAGGCGTCGGCAGGAAGACGGCAAGCGGGCGGGCCAGCCGCGCCAGCCACATGCTCGCGCGGAAACGCTGCGGGTCCGGCAGGACGAAGGCCAACACCTGACGCAACAACCGCTCAGTCAGCGGCCGCTGATAGCGCTGCTCGATCCGGACCCGGGCCTGGTCGACGAGGTGCATGTAGTTCACCCCTGACGGGCAGGTCGTCATGCAGGCAAGGCACGACAGACAGCGGTCGATATGTTTGACCACCTCCGCCGTCGGCTCCTGGTCCTTCTCCAGCATCTCCTTGATCAGGTAGATGCGGCCGCGTGGGCTATCGAGCTCGTCGCCGAGGAGTACATAGGTCGGACAGGTTGCGGTGCAGAAGCCGCAATGGACGCAGGCGCGAAGGATCTTGTCGGCTTCGGCGATGTCGGGGTCGGCGAGCTGCGCCAGTGAGAATTCGGTCTTCATGCCGCAGCGCCCCGCCTCAGGCGTCCCCGGTTGAGAATGGTCTTCGGATCGAAACTGGCGCGCACCCGCTCGCTCAGCGCCGCGATGCCAGGCGCTTGCGGATGGAATACATCGATATCACACCTGACGTCCTCGGTCGCCCGGATCAGCGTGGCATGTCCTCCGAACGCGTTGGTGAGCTGGCGCACGGCCGGGACATGCGCGTCCGGCTTCGGCGGCACCGCCGCCCAGATCAGTCCGCCGCCCCAATCATAGATCAGGTCGCCGCCGGTCTCGCGTGCCAATTGGGTGCCGAGCGCCGCACCCGACGCCGGCGGACAGACGATCCGCCAGACCGGCCAAGCGCCCAGCGCGCCGTTTGCCGCGAACGGCAGGACGTCGCGGATCGTGGCCCACAGCGCGGACGATGCGGCGTCTTCGATCAGGGTCGCGGTTCCGAACGGCGCCAGCAATTCGCGCAGCGAGCCGGCGCGGTGCGCGGCGGACGCCGTGATGCCCTCGAGCCGCAGCACGGTCAGCGCCTCGTCCTGGCCCGCGACGTCGCCGAGCCCATTGGCCTTGGTGCGAAAGGCCGATTTCGGCAGATGCGCGGCTCCGGAAACGTCGAAGGGCGAGCCGAGCGCCGCCGTCATCGCCTTGTTGGCGCGGGCATCGTCGAGTCCGCGGAGCAACAGCGTCCGCTCGGCCTCGGGCTTGGGCATCACCTTGAGCGTGACCTCGGTCATCACCGCCAGCGTGCCCCAGGAGCCGGCGAGAAGCTTGCAAAGGTCGTAGCCGGTGACGTTCTTCACCACCTTGCCGCCGGTCTTGAAACTGTCGCCAAAGCCGGAAACGGCGTGCGCCCCGAGCAGATGATCGCGCGCCCCGCCCGCCCTGATCCGCCGCGGACCGGCGAGCCCGGCGGCGATCATGCCGCCGATGGTTCCGAGCGCCGGCGTGCCGAGCAGCGGCGCCGTGTTCATCGGCTCGAAGGCGAATTGCTGGTTCTTGGCATCGATCAGCGACAGCACGTCGGCCAGCGGCGCGCCGGCCTGGAGCGTGACGATCAGCTCGTTGGGCTCGTAGGAGGTGACCGCATTGAGCGCGGAGACGTCGAGCACGGCATTGGTCGCCATCGCATGGCCGATACCGCGCTTGGAGCCATGACCGATGATCTCGAGCGGCTGCTCGTTGGCGATCGCCGCGCGCACCACCTCTTCGACGTCTTTGCCGTCTCTGACCTTGAGCGTATCCACGAGAGGAGGCCGTAACGAAATTCGCGCCGGAAATCAAATCTGTCAGACACTGCGCTTCGCCCGGGCTGACAATCTCTGGTGCAACGCGAAAGAGCGCTGGCCGGGGCGCTCCCGTTGGCAGGCAAGCCTTCCGCTGCTTGTCGTCAACTGGCGCATCTTACCGAAGCAGCCCAGCCGGACGAAGCGAGCAAGAACGGTGGGGCGACGCAATCTCGCGGCGCCCGCAACCAGACTTCGCGCTCTGCATCGATCGTCGGGATCACCGGCACTGCTTCGGCGGATCGGCGCGACGCGCCCATCGGGCATTTGCTGGACCTGCGATAATAGATTGATGAACAGGCGTTCATGGAACGGCGCAGTTTCCAACCCGTTGATCACGATGCTTCCTTCAGAAGGAGGAATGAAGATGAAGAGGATAATCGTTGCACTTTCTGCCATCGCCCTCATCGGCGCTGCGCCGGCCGTCTTTGCCCAAGGCGTATCAAGCAAGACGCCGGGCCAAGAGATGCAGACCAAAGGCTCCAAGGCAGGCCATCCGGGAGCATCCGGCTACACTCCGGGACATAAGAAGCACGCCATGGGTTCTAAGAAAGGTCACCCCGGCGCTTCTGGCTACGCTCCCGGCCAAACCACCGGCGCGAGCACGAAGTCTGGTGGCGCGAGCACGAAGTCTGGCTACTGACGGTCGTCTCGCAATTGCCAATAGGCCAATGACAAGAGCCGCCGCGGTCTCAACCCGGCGGCTCTTTGTGTGAGCGATCCCGGTCGCTCAGAACCGGGGAATATCCGGAAACGCGAGCTTACCTGCATGCACATGCATGCGGCCGAGCTCGGCGCAGCGATGCAGGGTCGGAAACACCTTTCCGGGATTGAGCAGACCCTGCGCGTCGAAGGCGCATTTCAACCGCTGCTGCTGGTTGAGGTCGATCTCGGTGAACATATCCGGCATGAGGTCGCGCTTCTCGATGCCGACGCCGTGCTCGCCGGTGAGCACGCCGCCGAATTCGACGCAGGCGCGCAGGATGTCGGCGCCAAAAGCCTCCGCGCGCTCGATCTCGCCGGGCTTGTTGGCATCGTAGAGGATCAGCGGGTGCAGATTGCCGTCGCCGGCGTGGAACACGTTGGCGCAGCCGAGCTGGTATTTTTCGCCGAGCTCGCGGATGCGCGCCAGCGCCTTCGGCAGCGCGCCGCGGGGAATCGTGCCATCCATGCAGAGATAATCGGGCGAGATGCGGCCCACGGCGGGAAACGCGGCTTTGCGGCCCGCCCAGAACAGATTGCGCTCGGCCTCCGAGGTCGAGATCTGGCAGGTGGTCGAGCCGCAGCCATTCGCGATCGCCTCGACGCGCGTGATCAGCTCGTCGACCTCGATCTTGGGACCGTCGAGCTCAATGATCAGCAGTGCCTCGACATCGAGCGGATAGCCAGCATGGACGAACGCCTCGGCGGCGTGGATCGCGGGTTTGTCCATCATCTCCATGCCCCCAGGGATGATGCCGGCGCCGATGATGCGCGCCACGCATTCGCCGGCGGCCTCGACCTCGGCGAAGCCGACCATCAGCGCGCGCGCGGTCTCCGGCTTTTGCAGGATGCGCACCGTGATCTCGGTGATGACCCCGAGCAGGCCTTCGGAACCGGTGATGACGCCCATCAGATCGTAGCCGGGATTCTCCGCCGACTTGCCGCCGATGCGCAGGATCTCGCCGCTCATCAGCACGATCTCACAACCGAGCACGTTGTTGGTGGTCATGCCGTATTTCAGGCAATGCACGCCGCCGGAATTTTCCGCGACATTGCCGCCGATCGAGCAGGCGATCTGCGAGGACGGGTCTGGCGCGTAATAGAAGCCGGCATGCGCGACCGCCTGACTGATGGCAAGGTTGGTGACGCCGGGCTCGGTGACGACGACGCGGTTGTCGAAATCGATCTCGCGGATGCGCTTGAACTTGCCGAGCCCGAGCAGCACGCCGTCCTCGAGCGGCAGCGCGCCCCCGGACAGCGAGGTACCGGACCCGCGGGGCACGACCTTGATCCCCTGCTCTGCACAATATTTCAGGACCAGCGAGACCTGCTCGGTGGTGTCAGGCAGCACCACGACCATCGGCGGCTGCCGATAGGCCGTCAATCCGTCGGATTCATAGGCTCGCATCTCGGCGGCGCTGTCGATCACGCCTTCGCCGGGGACGATTGCGCGCAGTGCGGCAACGACGTCCGCGCGGCGCGCGAGCACGGCCTGGTCGCTCGCAGGCATCATGATGGCCATATCAAATCCTTCATGGCATATCCTTCCGGCTCACGCCGCACAGTCCAATTTGTCGCGGTAAATCAACCACGTCCGGGGGTGTTTGGGTAGGCCATCCGAAAGTCGGATCCGCAATCGCCAGCGAGTTCGCTCTGGGACAAGTAGGAAATCGTGAAACCTGTCATGGTCTGGCGGCTTGTCCAAGCCGGGCAGGCCTGCCAAAACCGGCAGGTCCGACAATTGCCGCTCAGGCAAGAGACTGACTAGACCCACCAGGGAAGAGACGAAGAGCACCCGATGACAAAACTGACTTTTGGCGCACTGACGATCCTCACCGTGATTGCCACCGCACCCGCCGCGATGGCGCAGGATGTCGCGGCCGGCAAGACATCGTTCAACAAATGCCTGGCCTGCCACGCAATCGGCGAAGGCGCCAAGAACAAGGTCGGCCCCGAACTCAACGGCCTCAACGGCCGCAAGTCGGGCACCGCTCCGGACTACAACTACTCGGATGCGAACAAGAATTCCGGCATCACCTGGGACGAGCCGACCTTCAAGGAATACATCAAGGATCCCAAGGCCAAGATTCCCGGCACCAAGATGGCGTTCGCCGGCATCAAGAACGAGACCGAGATCAACAATCTCTGGGCCTATGTCTCGCAGTTCGACAAGGACGGGAAGATCAAGCAATAGGCGGGAAAAGGCGGCCGCTAAAACTTCGGTTCTGATTGAATCAGAACCGAAGCTCTAGCTTCTTGTTTTGACGCGTTTCCTTCCCGCGAACCGGTATCCACTTCGCTCGAAAACGCTTTAATCGGCGGCCGCCTGCGCCTGGACGATCTTCCCGATCATCGTCTCGATCTCCGCCTTCACGACATCCGGTACGGCGTTCTGCACCATGTGGCCGAGATCGGGCAGCACGATCAGCTTCGCATTCGGCACGATCGCGGCAAAGGGGCGCGCGTGGATGCCGGTCGACACGGTCTTGTCGGGCTCGCCGGCGATGATCGTGACCGGCGCCGATATCTCGCCATAACGCGCGACTTGCGCAGCAACCGCTTCCTTCAGCGTCACCAGATCATAGGCATTGGCGATGAACTCGCGCGGACGCAACAGCAGCGGCGTCGCGGAGTCCTTGACGAAGCCGTCCGGCATGACTTGCGGCAGGAAGACGTTGCGCGCGCCGGATTCAGTGAGGACGTAGCCGAGCGGCAGCGTGATCGTGTAGGCGAGCAGCGGACCGATCACGGGCGTTGCGATGATCTCGTTGTAGCGACCGACGCCGCCGCGCCAGGGATGAGTGACGGGCGCGAGCATCACGAGGCCAGCGACGCGGTACGGGTGATCGAGCGCGATCCGCGCGCCGAGGGCGCCGCTCCAGGAATGCACCACGAAGACCGCGCGGTCGATCCCGAGCTTCTGAAGCGCATCATCGATCATCCGCGCCTGGATCTGCGGCGTCGAATCCTGCCGCCGGACACGCGTGCTCCAGCCATGGCCGGGACGGTCGATCAGAATGACGCGATGATCCCTGGCGAGGAGATCACCGAGCGGCCGCCGCATCGCTTCGAGATTGGAGCTTGCCCCGTGCAGCATGACGATCGGCAGGCCAGCATTGCGCGGGCCGAGATCGACGACGTGAAGCACCGCGCCGTCGACCTCGATCATCCGGCCCTGCGGCGGATAGGCGCGCTGCACGACGAGGATTCCGGCCTGCGTGGCCAGCGCCAGCAGAACCAGCGCCGTCACGACTGACATCACGATCATTGAGCGAATCCGGGCGGTCCTGGGCACAGGGCAGTTACGGGTCTTGGCACACGGCAGTTTCGCTCAGTCGGCTTCAGGGCTTCCACCGGAAACAGCGGGGCTGTGGATATGTGCACAATTAGGGAACGTAAAAACCCAACGGAATCAACAATATTCCTTGGCGACACGCAAGCCTCGGACCAGCTTCATGCAGTCGTCATCGCGGCTTCCATATAATCGCCATGGTCGGTTCGGCCATCTAGGCGCGGGTGGGCGCCGATCCTCCTCGCAGCCTCGGGGATGCGGGAAAGACCGGCAGGATTTTTTCCTGGTTTGAACCGGAGGATTTTCGATGAGCTTCAGATCGAACGACACTGCGATCGACGAGATCGTCGCGAGCTGCAGCGGCGACCTGCGCGGTGCCGTGCGGGCGCTGCTCCTGATCAACGAACATCTCGAAGCTGAGCTTGCAAAGGCTTACGCCGCGGTCGCCGATCGCGGCCTCACCGAGCGCGGCGGCAGCGTCCTGCACTAGGTGTCCTGCACCAGGTGCAAGCGACTTAGTTCGACCCGTCCTCGTCCTTCTCCTCGTCGGGCGTGACCGCGGGACAGGCGCGGATCGTCGAACGGGCAAGCTTGGCGTCGGCCTTGGATTTGTAGGGGCCGTCACCGAACCAGATATCGCCGATGATCACGGGATTGCTGGTCACGATATCGCATTTGCCGGTGGCGCGGTTGCCGACCACCCAGAACAATCCGTCGGCAAGGCTCACCGTCCCGGACGCGAGCAGCAAGCTACCTGCAAAGATCAAACGCTTCATGGCTTTTGCTCCTGCCATGCAGGTAGGCCTGCGGCAGCCCCGGCAATAGCCCTCGCGACGCGACGCCTGCGATCGTGGTTAATCCACGCCGGCCGCGATCGCTCAAGAAATGATCGAGTTATAGGCTAGATGTCGCGGCCTTCGACCTTCTCGGTCAGCGCCTTGACCTGGTCGGGGATCTTCTCGAGGTGCGGATTGACGGCGAGCGCCTTGCGGTAGGCTTCCAGCGCGCGCTTCTCGTTGCCGACCTCCTGCATGATCATGCCGAGCCCTGCGAGCGCACCGAAATGGCGCGGTTCGCGGATCAGCACTTGCTGGATGTCGGCGAGTGAGCGGCCATAATCGTTCTGCATGTAATAGAGCGTGGCGCGCCGGTTCCAGGCCTCGATATAGTCGGGCCTGAGCTTGATGATCGAATCCAGCAGCTTGATCGCGACATCGATCTTCTGCGCCTCGACCGCGGTCTTGGCGCGCGACATCAACAGTGCCGCGGTGTCGCTCGGGGTCTGGAGCCAGATCGCCCAGATCCGCGCCTCGACATGCTTGGCGCTGGTCTCGTCGGGCGCTGCCTTCAGCGCGCCGAACAGAAAATCGAGATTCTTGGTGCGGTCGACCTTGGGCAGCTTGGCCGGCGCTTCCGGCAGCTTCTTCTGCTGGCCGGGCGGAGGCGGCGGCTCAATCTGCTGCGCCAGCGCCGGGGCGAAGCCGGCGGTCCCCAGGACCAGGGCCAGACACAGGGTGGGCGCGCAGAGGAATCTCAGTGCCATGGGCAAAGTCTAAACGCGCAAAGCCGCCCTTGCAAAGCAGGGCGGCGTCAAACTCGTGTGAGACCGTGGTCTTGCGGAGCGCGAAGGCGTCCTGGAGGGCGAGATCAGCCCTGACGCGCCTTGAAGCGGCGCTGCACCTTGTTGATCACATAGACCCGGCCCTTGCGGCGGACCAGGCGGTTGGCGCGATGGCGACCGCGCAACGATTTCAGCGAGTTACGGACCTTCATGGCAGAATCCTGAACGTTCGAAAGGCCGTGTTCGGCACTACCGTTTCGGCACGCGCGAATATGGCAAAATGAGATTTTTCCCGCTGGCGGATGACCGCCCGGGACGGGGCGGTTCTTAAGGCATTGCGGGAGGTGATGTCAATGTTAACTGCCCCGTTCCGGACCAGCAAAATTTGCGAAAACAACCCCATGCACAGTAGAAACGGCCGGATCGGCCCGATCTGCCGAACGAGAACCTACGGCAGCGCCTTGCCAAATTCGTTATATGATATAATCAATTTGGCAACCCGTCGGGAGGAAACCCATGCCAAAGCTGAAGCTGCCCAACATCGACGATGTCGTCGCCATCGACATCCACACCCACGCCGAGGAGCCCTGCGGCTGCCATGCCGACGACGGCTATGACGATTTCCAGGCGCAGATGGCGGAGTATTTCAAGTCGCCCAACAAGCATCCGCCAACGGTGCCGGAGACCGCGGCGTACTACCGCTCCAAGAACATCGCCGCCGTGATCTTCCCGGTCGACGCCGAGCGCGAGACCGGCTTCCGCCGCTACAACAATTACGAGATGCTGGAGGTCGCCTCCGACCATCTCGACGTCCTCATCCCCTTCGTCTCGATCGATCCGCACAAGGGCAAGCTGGGCGCCCGCGAAGCACGCAAGCTGATCGAGGAATACGGGGTGCGCGGCTTCAAATTCCACCCGACCATGCAGGGCTTCTACGCCAACGACCGCATGGCCTATCCGCTCTATGAAGAGATCAACAATGGCGGGGCGATCGCGCTGTTCCACACCGGCCAGACCGGCGTCGGCTCCGGCATGCCCGGCGGCATGGGCATGCGGCTGAAATATTCCAACCCGATGTACATGGACGATGTCGCGGCCGATTTTCCCGACCTCAAGATCATCCTCGCGCACCCCTCCTTCCCCTGGCAGGAGGAGGCGCTGTCGGTCGCGACCCACAAGCCGAACGTCTATATCGACCTCTCCGGCTGGTCGCCGAAATATTTCCCGCCGATCCTGGTGCGCTACATCAACTCGATCCTCCAGGACAAGATGCTGTTCGGCTCGGACTGGCCGGTGATCACGCCGGATCGCTGGCTGTCGGATTTTGCCAAGATCGACATCCGCGACGAGATCCGGCCGAAGGTGCTGAAGGCCAACGCGCGCAAGCTGTTGGGAATCTAGCCGCTCACTCATCGCCCGTAGCGCATCGAGGGCTTCGATCCCGGTGACCGAAGCCCTCACGCTCGGAAGCTCGAGGCTCAGCCGGGTCTTCGCCCAGCGGGAGGCTCGGAATATAGAACGACGATAGCTGGCCGTTCCGATATAGTCCGTGCGCCTGCAACGAGCCAAGGGAGGGGTCAATGAGCATCAAAGCCGTCGTCTTCGACGCCTACGGGACGCTCTACGACATCCAGTCGGTCGCAGAGATCACCGAGGATGCGTTTCCAGGCTATGGCGAGATCATCACGCAGGTCTGGCGTATCAAGCAGCTCGAATACACCTGGTTGCGCTCGCTGATGCGGCGCTACCAGGATTTTGCCACTGTCACGCGCGACTCGCTTGCCTATACGCTGCGCGTGCTTGGGATCGCTTACGAGAACGACGCATTCGAGCGCGTGATCGAGAAGTATCTGCACCTCGACCTCTATCCGGATGCGACGGCAGCGCTTGCGGCCCTGAGACCGCGAAAGCTTGCCATCCTCTCGAACGGCAGTCCGGACATGCTCAATGCGCTCGTGCGCAATTCCGGCCTCGACGCCCTGCTCGATGCCACCATCAGCGTCGACGCGAAGAAAATCTTCAAGCCGAGCCCGGACGTCTATGAGCTGATCGGCGAGGTGCTCGGCACCAAGGCGAACGAGGTTCTGTTCGTCTCCTCCAATCCCTGGGACGCCGCCGGCGCGAAATCGTTCGGATTGAAGGTCGCCTGGATCGAGCGGGTGACGCCCGAAGCCATGGCGCTGGCTTGCGTCGAGAACGAACTCGTGGCACCGCTGACGATGTTCAAGGCGATCCGCACCCAGATGGACGAGCTCGGCTTCGCGCCGGATCACCGCATCCGCGCGCTCTCCGAGCTACCAGGAATCGCTTAGGGATCACCGCCCGCCCATGTGCTTGGAATGAGCTGTTTGGAATGAGCCTTCAATCCGTTCGCGATTTCTTCGCCGAGAAAGCCCCCGACATTACCGTCATCGAATCCCCGATCAGCTCTGCCACGGTGACGCTGGCGGCGGAAGCCTATGGCGTCGAGCCGGGACGCATCGCCAAGACGCTGTCGTTGCGCATCGGCGAACGCGTGATCCTGATCGTCGCTGCCGGCACCTCGCGCATGGACAACAAGAAGGTGAAGGCGCAGTTCGGGGGCAAGCCGAAAATGCTGGGACTGGAGGAGGTCGCCGAGATCACCGGCCACGAGGTCGGCGGCGTCTGTCCGTTCGGACTGAAGGCGCCGCTGCCGATCTATTGCGACGTCTCGCTGAAAGCGTTCGACGTCGTGGTGCCAGCCGCGGGCTCGACCCACAGCGCCGTGCGCATCACCCCTGACCGGATGGCCGAGCTGGTCGCGGCCGAATGGGTCGATGTCTGCGAACACCGATCCTAAGCGAGGCTAAAGCATGATCCGGAAAAGTGCGTAGCGGTTTTCCGAAAAGATCATGCTCAAACAACAACCTAAAGCGCGATGACGATTCATCCTAATCTCATCGCGCTTTAGTCATCCTCGTCATAATAGGGCCGCGGCGGAGGGGGCGGCGCGGTGTTGTAGCGCGGCGGGGGTGCGGCGCGGTTGCGCGGCACCGGCTGCTGCGGCTGGGCCTGGTTGTTCGATTGGAACACAGCACGGCAGCCGCTCGAGAGCTGCGGCGTGTTCTGCTGCAAGCAGGCCACGATACGGTTCACGTCGGGAATCTGATCGCTGCACAGACGCCACACATCAGGCGTGCAGGCCATCTGTTGTTCCATCGTGCCGCGATATTCCTGGGCGAATGCTGCGTTCTGCGCGACGATGCCGCCGATCGCGAGCGCCACACCCAGCGCAATCCGCTCTGTTCGCATGTCCCGATCCTTCCCGAATCCGTCAAAACCTCCTCAATCAATGAGGCGGGGGAAGGTTCTGGGCCAACAACAAAATGTGAGAGAGGGACGGGAACCTACTCCACCTTGCCGATCTTCTTCACCGCCGCGATCAGCCGCGCGCTGTCGGCCGCGAAGAATTGCGCGAAGGCCGGCGCATCCTGATAGGCCACGAGACTGCCCGAGGCCTCGAACGATTTGAGCACGTCCGGACTGGTCATGACCTGCGCCATCGCCTCGCGCAGACGGGTCGCGATCGGGGCCGGCAGCGCGCTTTGCGCGAACAGGCCGGCCCAGATGTACATCTCGACATCCCTGTAGCCGAGCTCCTGAAAGGTCGGCACGTCGGGGAAGCTCGCGATGCGCTGCGCGCCGCAATTGCCGAGCACGCGCAGCTTGCCGCCGTCGACCTGCGGCTTCAGCGTGCCGGGTGCGGCAGCGATCGCCTGCACGGTACCACTGAGGATCGCGGTCAGCGCGGGACCTGCCCCGCGGAACGGCACGTGCAGCAGCTTGATGCCGGCGCTGCTCGCGAACATCTCCATCGCCACGTGCAGCGTGCCGTAGGGCCCGGACGAGCCATAGGTGATCTGGCCTGGGCGCTTCTTCGCGTCCTCGACGAAATCCTGCGCCGTCTTCCACGGCGCCGAGGCCGGCACCGCGAGCAGCGTGGGATCGGCGAGCACGCGCGCGATCGGCATGAACTGCGAGACCTCGTAAGCAACTGGACGCTCGAACAGCCGGTCGGCTTCTGGGAGCACCGCGAGCGAGGACAGCGTCATCAGCAGCGTGTAGCCATCCGGCTCGGCGCGCGCCGCTGCGGCATTGCCGACCGATCCGCCGCCACCGCCGGCTCTGTTGTCGACGATCACGGGCTTGCCGAGGACCCGCTCCAGCGCCTGTGCCACCGGGCGCGCCGCGAGATCGGCCTGTCCGCCCGCCGGAAACGGCACGATCATGGTGATGTTGCGGACGGGATAGGTCTGGGCGAAGGCTTTGTCAGGTAACGCAGCGCGCAACAACGGCAGTGTAGCAGCGGCGCGAAGGACGTCGCGTCGATCCATGGCAGGTCCCTCCCCTCATTTTCTTTGTTTCGCCAGCCAGCCTAACGTCGCGATCGGCAAGAACAAGATGTTTACGAAGCATTAGCCATGTTCGGCCGAGCCCGGAACGCATGCCTGAGGCCTCCGTTGCCCTCCCAGGAGTGTGCCATGGGAAAACTCGCGACCATCGACGTTGCCTTGGACGAGATGCTGGTGAATCTCGCCGCGATCGTCTTGCGACTTTCAACGCCCGAAATGACGCGAACACCGGAAGCGCGGCGCGCACTGGCACAATCCGTCCATCAATATGCGGTTTGCGCGAAGCGTTCGAGCGACCCGCGTGTCCACGAGTTGAAGTCGCAGCTGGAAGAGACGCTGAAGCCAAGCTTGCGCATTGTCGCGATCGACGGCGTGAAGGTGTCTTAGTCTACCGTCATTGCGAGGAGCTCTTGCGACGAAGCAATCCAGAATCTCTCCGCGGAGACACTCCGGATTGCTTCGCTGCGCTCGCAATGACGAAGTTGTTGGAGCCGGTCGCTACGACGTCTTTGCTTTCCCAGGTGGCCGCCGCTTGCAGGTGCCCGGCAGCTTCGCGGCCAGGAAATCGCCGAGCGCCTCGACGCGCGCGGGACGCGGGCCGCCGGGCGGCGTCACCAGGTGCACGGCGCCTTCGGCCTGTTTCCAGTCCTTGAGGATCACTTCGACTTGGCCTGAGGAGATCGCCTCGCCGACGATGAACTCGGGAAGCTCGGCGATGCCGAGGCCTGCGATCAGCGCCGGCATCACCGCTTCGCCATTGTTGACGCGGAGCTGGCCGCCCGGGCGCACGCTGGCCTGCTCGCCGGCCGAATTGGTGTAGTGCCAGACGTTCGGCGTGGAGAGATAGGCGTAGCTGAAGCATTTGTGCTCGGCCAAATGCATCGGATGCGTCGGCCGGCCGTACTGCCTAAGATAGGACGGCGCGGCCACGGTATAGCGCGGCATGGTGAAGAGCTGCCGTGCGATCAGCGAGGAATCCGGCAGCCGCGCGATCCGCACTGCCATGTCAAATCCTTCGCCGATCAGGTCGACGGTCGCATCGCTCAGATGCAGGTCGACCGAGACTTCCGGATAGGCCTGAAAGAATTCCGGCAACAATGGCGCCACCGCCTTGATGCCGAACGTCATGGGCACGGCGAGCCGGACCAGCCCGCGCGGTGCCACCGATTGCGCCAGCGCTTCGTTCTCCGCGGCTTCGCCATCGGCCAGCAGGCGCGTCGCGCGTTCGGCGAGCTTGTGGCCGGCATCGGTCAACGCGAGCCGGCGCGAGGTGCGGTTGAACAGGCGGGCGCCGAGCCGCTCCTCCAGCCGCGTGACCGCCTTGGAGACCGTCGCCTTGGACATCGCGAGCTCGCTTGCGGCCCCCGCAAATGACCGTAATTCCACGACTTTTGCGAAAACCGCGAGCGCCTCGAAATCGGGGAGTTTTGCCATGGGCCTTGGTCCAATCGGTGTATTTAGGGAAACAATACGTTTCAACAGTTTCTATTTCTATACCACAGGCGGAGGCTTATCCAAGGGGTCATCAGACATTCAGGAACTGGAGAAATCCAATGACCAAGAAGCTCGCAGGCAAGGTTGCCCTCGTCACCGGCGGCTCGCGCGGCATCGGCGCGGCTTCGGCCCGCGCACTCGCCGATGAAGGCGCGGATGTCGCCATCAGCTATGTCGCTTCGCCCGATAAGGCGGAGGCCGTCGTCGCCGGCCTGAAGGCCCATGGCGTCAAGGCCCGCGCCTACAAGGCCGATCAGGCCTCGGCCAAGGAGGTCGATCAACTGGTCAGGAGCGTCGCCAGCGATTTCGGCCGGCTAGATATCCTCGTCAACAATGCCGGCGTCGCCGTCGGCGGGTTGATCGACGATGCCGCCACCGACACCGCCGCGCTCGCCCGCCAGGAAGACATCAACGTGCACGGCGTGATCGCCGCGATCCGCGCGGCCTCGAAGCTGATGGGCGAAGGCGGCCGCATCGTCACGATCGGTTCCGGTATTGCCACACGCGCTTCGTTCCCTGGCCTCGCCGATTACGCTGCGACCAAGGCTGCGATCGTCGGCTACTCCAAGGGCGCTTCGCGCGACCTCGGACCGCGCGGCATCACGGTCAACGTGCTGCAGCCGGGCTCAATCAACACGGACATGAACCCCGACGACGATCGTGAATTCGCCGACGCGCAGCGCAAGCAGCACGCACTGCAACGCTTCGGGACCGCGGAAGAAATCGCCGCCGGCGTCGTCTTCCTCGCAAGCCCGGAGGCCTCCTTCGTCACCGGCACCGTGCTCAATGTCGACGGCGGGTTCGGCGCCTGATCCGAACCGCCACCCCCGTTCAAGTCAAGGAATTACGCAAATGATCGAACTCAGACCTTTCGCAAAGCTCGGCGGCGCCGATCACGGCTGGCTCAAGGCCAAGCACCATTTCTCCTTCGCCAGCCATTATGACCCAAACAACATGGGGCACGGTGCGCTGCGGGTGTGGAATGACGACGAGATCGCGCCGAACACCGGCTTTCCCGCCCATCCCCACGCCAACATGGAGATCATCACCTATGTGCGCGAGGGCGCGATCACCCATCAGGACAGCCTCGGCAACGAGGGACGCACCGAGGCGGGCGACGTGCAGGTGATGAGCGCCGGCAGCGGCATCCGCCACTCCGAGTACAATCTCGAGCCGACCAGGACGCGGATCTTCCAGATCTGGATCGAGCCGACCTCACGCGGCGGTCAGCCGACCTGGGGCTCGAAACCGTTCCCCAAGGCGGGCCGCTCCGGCAAGCTCGTCACCATCGCGAGCGGCTTCGAAGACGATGCGGACGCGCTGCCGATCCGCGCCGATGCGCGGGTGCTCGCCACCACGATGAAGGCCGGCGAGAGCGCGGAATACCAGCCGCAGAAATCACGGCACCTCTACCTCGTGCCCGCGGCAGGTTCAGTCGAGATCAACGGCGTGCGCGTCAACGCCCGCGATGGCGCCGCGATCCGCGACGAGGACAGCTTGAAGATCACCGCTCTGGAAGATTCGGAGCTCGTGCTCGTCGATGCGGCGTAAACGCCGACCCCACACAGCAACTCGTCATGCCGGGCCTACGCCACGCCGAAGAGGCTTCGGCCTCGCAGGCGGGGCAAGCCCGGAAACGAACAAACAACTCACCTCGTCATCCAACGGAGACCACCGATGACCAAAGTTCTCGTCCTCTATTATTCCGCCTATGGCCACATCGAAGCGATGGCCAATGCCGTCGCCGAAGGCGCGCGCGAGGCCGGCGCCACTGTCGATATCAAGCGCGTGCCGGAGCTGGTGCCGGCCGAGGTCGCAAAAGCCTCCCATTACAAGCTCGATCAGGCTGCCCCCATCGCCAAGATCGAAGACCTCGTCAATTACGACGCGATCATCGTCGGCACCGGCACCCGCTTTGGCCGCATTGCCTCGCAGATGGCCAACTTCCTCGACCAGGCCGGCGGGCTCTGGGCCAAGGGCGCGCTGCACGGCAAGGTCGGCGGCGCGTTCACCTCAAGCGCGACCCAGCACGGTGGGCAGGAGACGACGCTGTTCTCGATCATCACCAACCTGCTGCATTTCGGCATGGTCGTCGTCGGCATGAACTATGGCTTCGCCGGCCAGATGAAGCTCGACGAGGTCACCGGCGGCGCGCCCTACGGCGCCACCACCATCACCGGCGGCGACGGCAGCCGCCAGCCCAGTGCCAACGAGCTCGCCGGCGCGCGCTATCAGGGACGCCAGATTGCGGAGACCGCGAAAAAGCTGCACGGCTGATGCGATCGCGGGCGGCATTCTCGTTCGGGAATGCCGCTTCAGCGTGTCCCCTTGCCCATCGCCCGTGCCGCAAAGGCGGCGAGCCTGGGGTGGCGGCGCAGGCCCTGCGCGGCATGGTCACGCCATGCATACGGCAAACCGCGCCACGACAGGGCGACGCTGACATCGGTCAGCGGGTCCTTCTGAGCGCCGAAGCGGCGCTTGTAGTCCTGGTTGCCGATGCTGAGATCGAAACGGCGCACGCCCCGTGCATGCAGCGCCGCGATGGTGCGCTCGGTGACGAGCAGCCCCGGCGAGCAGCTCGACCATGATTCGCCGGCGTGACTGATGCGCAGCAGGTAGTAAGTCGCGCCTTGCCTGACGCCGAGCGAGGTGGCGACGACGCCGTCGTCGCAGACCAGCGCCGAGACGACGGCGTAGCCTTCCGCGACGCCTTGGCGGGCGACCTCGCGATAGAACCGCGCATGGGTCTCGTCGTTGAGCACAAATGGCGAGCCGAGCTTTCGCATGCGCGCCTGCTGCTGGAGATCCATCACGTCCAGCAGTTCATGCGCGCGGGCGACATCCGTGGCGATTTCGAACCGCGCGCCGGCATGACGGCTGAAGACGCGCCAGCAGCGCGGCATCTGCATGCGCTTGATCGAGGCCTGGTAATCTTCATAGTCGTCGCCCATCAGCACGAGATTGCCGTTGAGCGAGGAGGATCCGATCCGGCCGAGCGACACCAGCGGATTCGGCTTGCCGCCGATTTGGGCCGGCATCTTCCTCAGGCGCAGCAGATCGAAGCCGTCGGGCAAGGCGCGCAGCGCGTCGATCAAGGCCTTGCCGATGCCATCGGTCGCATCCGCGTCAAGCGACAGGATCGGCGCGTTGTTGTCGGAGACGCCGAGATCGGCGAATTCGACCACGCGGATGCCGCGCCTGAGATGGCTGATCATCGGCACAAGTGCGATGTCCTTGCCGGTGGCGGCATCGGAAATCACGGCGATCAGCGGTGCGAGGTCGTGAAACGCCTCATACCAGGCGCCGAGCCAGCAGCCGTGCTGGAACGCGGTGCGATGGCCTGCGCTCAGACGCAATGTGGCCCGCCGCCAGTCACGCACGAAATCGACCGCGATCCCCGACGTGCTGGACGCCCGACCTGCTGATTGCTCGACGCTGAGGAACGTCATCCGCGGGACATACGACTGTGTGTTTCCAGATAGATTATGTTTTGTCGCAACCACAAGTAACGTCGCTGCTTATCGTTAAGCGATGCCACTCGAGCCGCTCCGCTGCGACAAGGTGTCAGTGCTCAGGTTCCACCTGCCCGACGCACTGGAACCTGGCCAGGAAGTGCAGGCCGGCCACCGCGAGGACGAACATGAACCAGATCGGGCTCTGTCGTTCGAGCAGGAAGGTCTCGGTGACTCCGTAATACAAACCGAACAGCCATACGGTGAGGAACAGCTTTGCCAGCGCGCTACTACGATTGTGCGCCTGGGCTGACTGGAAATTGCCGAGCGGCGCCAGCACGAAGACGAGGATCACGAGCAGCAGCCCCGGCAGGCCGATGGTGACCGCGAGATCGAGATAGCTGTTGTGGCTGTGTGCCGCAGTCGTCGCCCATTCGGCGCCTTGGGCGGTCTGCCGCTCGGTCACGTCGTCCCAGAAGGCCGCATAGCCGTGACCGATGATCGGCTTCTCGGCGACGGCTGCGAGCGCGAATTCCCAGATCGCGGAGCGGCCGGTGAAGGTGGGATCGAGCGGAAGCAGCCGCGTCATGGCGCCGAGCGCCGGACTCAAGACGCTGCCGACCGTCAGCAGGTTCATCACGATCAGCGGCACGAAGCAGATGATCCGCTTCAGCCACAGGCTCCGCGTGACGTAGACCAGCGACGCCAGCGCGTAGATCGCGAGGCACAGCACCGAGGACGTCTTACCGCCGGTGAAGATCAGGAAGATGCCCGCCAGCGCGGCGATCGCCGGGCCCATCACGAACGAGCCGACCGCGCAAAGGTAGATGCCGACATAGACCAGGATGGTCATCACGGGCGAGGCGACGTTCTTGTGACCGAAGCTGCCGCGCCAGTCGCCGGCGAGCTGCGGCTCGGTGATGTCGAGCGCGGTGTGGATCGAATATTGAGGCGCGAGGAAGACGCCGAGATAGCACAGCACGAGCAGCGCGAGCGCGGCACCGCCGAGGCACAGGTTGAAGCTGCGCTGCGTCGGCGGCAATAGCGGCAGGAGCACGGCGAGCGACGTCACGCTCGCCGCGAGCACGAAGCGCTGGAGCGAAACGCCGCGGCTCTCGGAGAAGGCGATGTTGATCAGCAGCCAACCGATGAGACAGAGATGCAGCGGGGTCACCAGGGTCTTCAGCGAGAGACCGTCGGTGGCGGCGGCGAGCAGCACCGCGACCATAGCCAAGAGGCCGAAAGAGACGTAGGTCAGCGCCATTCGTCCGCCCACGACGGTGCCGACATCGGGGCTGCGCAGGTCCGGAAAGGGATCGAGCGTGACCAGCACCAGCAGCAAAGCCGCGACGGCGACCAGGCAGCGCGCCGCCTGCACGGCGTTCAGCCCCGCGAGCCCGTCGCGCAGGACGTGGCCGAACGATCGGCGCTCGACGTCAGTCATGTCAGCGGCGCTGCGATCCAAGCTGCGATTCATGGCTCAAGGCAGGTGACGAAGCCGAAGGAAGGTCAAAGCGACATTCAAGGGAAGCTGAAGACCTTAACCAATCCCCGTTAACCGCCCGTCAACCAGCATGCAGGCGATGGCAGGCATCTTCTGCAACACGGCAGCCCTGCCGCACTCCTTGCGAATTGCCACAAGCTCAATGCCGGCGGCTTAACGCTAATCCACGAAACCGGCACCACCCAGGCCTTCCGCGCAATGATTTGGCCGTAATGCGGGTATCATCCGCAGCGGCCGAGGCTGCGATCGTTGACGTTGCCAGCTCGGCGGATGCGCCTGGTTAACGGATCATTAAAGACGAGCCGCAGCTTGATCACCGCCGACGACGTTCTCGAATTGCCGGCTGCCTCACGCGTGATGCCGGCGGCGCGCCCGCCGCTGCCGGTGCACCCGGGCGCGTCGGTCTCCGTCGTGATTCCCGCCAAAAATGCCGCGGCCTATGTCCGTGAAACCATCGCGAGCGCGCTCGCGCAAGGCGATGTCACCGAAGTGATCGTCGTGGACGACGGCTCGACCGACGGCACCATGGCGATCGTCCGCGCCATGCGTGATCCACGGCTGCGTCTGATCCGCAACGACTCCGCCGGCGTGTCGGCCGCGCGCAATCTCGGCGCGCGGCAGGCGATCGGGGATTGGCTGCTCTTCCTCGATGCCGACGACCGCCTGCGTCCCGATGCAGTGGCGGCACTGCTGGCGGCAGCGCGCGGCGCTCCGCGCGCGGTTCTCGTCTATGGCGACTACAACACGATCGATAGCGAGGGACGGCAGATCGGCCGGCGCGATCTGCTGAAGGCACGCCGCAAGCCGGCCGGCGATGTGCTGACGCGGCTCGCGGCCGGCAACTTCATCGTCAATGGCGGCATCGTGCTCACCCGTGCGGAGGCCTTCCGCGCCATCGGCGGCTTCGACGTCTCCCTCAGATATTGCGAGGATTGGCATTGCTGGTGCCGTCTTGCCGCGATCGGCGAGTTCGAATTCGCACCAAAGCTCCTGCTCGACTATCGCCTGCACACGGCCAACACGATGAACGCGGCGGTGCGGACGCCGCAGGACTTCTTCCCGGCGGTCGCGCGCGTCTTCGACGACGGGCTGATCCTGGCGAGATTGCCCGAAGGCGCGGCCGGCGCACTGCGCCGGGCCGCCGAGATTCATCTCGTCACCTATTCGGCGATGCAGGCGGTCCGCTTCGGCAGATATCGCGAAGCTTTCGCCTATCTCGGGATGGTGGGCCGGAGGTCGCTCAAATCGCTGCCGCGCTCCGCGCTCCGGGTCGCCCTCGCCCGTTTTGGCATCTAACCCGCGACCAGGGCGTCAGGACACGATCTTCGAGGCTTCATAGGGCTTCGGCTCGATGCCGAACGCCGCGAGCACGGAGCCGAGCGCGACCATCACGGGATGCATCGCGACAACGGTCTTCGACGACGTCAGCAGACTGGCGGCCCGCACCAGCGACAACGGCAGCCGTCCAACCATCTGCGCAAACACCAGCATGCGCGCCGCTACACTCTGCGCAGCCTTGGACTGCACACGATAATTGATCGCGCCGATGCGCAGGCCTCGTTTTGCGATCCAACCGAGACTGGTTCGGCTTTGCGGCACGGTCTCGGTGATGACCGCCTCCGCCGTCCAGTGGAATGTCATGCCGGCATCGCGGCACCGCACGAAGAAATCGCAGTCGCCGCCGCCGAGGAAATTGAAACGCAGATCGAAGGCCGGTCGCTCGAACCGCTCGAACACCGCGCGCGTGATCAGACAATTGCCGCAGCCATAGATTAGCGGCACCGCGCCGCTGTAATCATAGGCAGGACAGAAGGCGGGATGACGCGACAGCCAGGGCTGGCTGTCGTCGTCGAAGACCGGCACCACCGGCCCGCCGACCACGTCGGCGCCGGTCGCCTCCGCGGTGCGAACCATCAGCTCGAGCCAATCGGGCGAGGCGATCTCGTCGTCGTCGATCATCAGGAAGTGGGTCGCGGCGGGAAACAGCGCCTGCGCCGTCTCGAACGCGGCGTTGATCGCCTGGCAGTTACCCTGCCGCTTCTCGACGAGGCAGACGCCCTGGAGCCTGCCGCCAGCGAGATACTCCGCGGCGATCGGCGCGCTCTCGCGCCGCGCAGCATCGTTCTCGACCATGACGACGGCAAAGGAGCGGGGGGTGCGCTGGCTCACCAGCGAGTCCAGCGTCCGCCGCAGATGCTGCGGACGGCGGAAGCAGGGAATGCAGACGACGATGCCGACCGACAGGTCGATGACGCGGGAGCTTGCCACGATCTCCCGGTTGGGATCGCACACGACGTCCGCGATGCGCGTGGCGGACAGGTCTGTCGGGATCAATGTCATGACGTCCTAGATGTCCGAGATATATTGAAAAAGCCCTGCTTCGATCGCGCGGATAGGCCCCGTCCCGCGACGGCACATCGCCGCGGCACAGATGCGTCCCAATATGAACGACGGGCGCAGGACGCATGCCGGCGACCTCCAACCATCTCGGCACAACGCCATGCACTTAACCGCGTTCGCGTGTTTCTGCTGCGAAACCTCGCGCGCGTGATAGTGCAATTCGCGGTCCACTGCACCGACAACGCCGCAACATGAACAATGCCGTAGTTAACGCCCATGCGCATTAACCCGACCGTAAGCACTGCGACCAGTGAGGTGGCACGGCATCAGTTTTGCTCTTCGGGCGAGCGAGTTTTTTCCTGTAAATTTGAATAGAACAAGCGCAGTCAGAAAATCATGAACAAGCCAGCCACGATCGATTTCGCGACAGCCACGGCAATCAATGTCTCCGCGGCCACTCCACCCACCCAGGCGCTGCACGATCTGATCCCCGGCGAAGCCCGCGACAGCCTGCTCGCCGTTCATGACGTGCTGCGCCGCGAGCTGCCGCAGGGCCGGCTCGCCATCTATGAAGCAGGCGGCGGCTCGTGCAGCGTTCTACCGCCGGAATTGCCGAGCCGCAGCCACGTCACCGTCGTCGACATCGACGAGGATCAGGTCCGCAACAATACCTACGCGGACGAGGCGATCCTCGGTGACGTCCAGACCTACCGTTTCGGGCAAGAGAGCTTCGATCTCGTGATCTGCTACAACGTGATCGAGCACCTTCCCCACGTCGAAGCTGCACTGCTGAATTTTCGCGACGCGCTCAAGCGCGGCGGAATGATCCTGATCGGCGCGCCCAATCCGCGCTCGCTGTCGGGCGTGGTCACCAAATACTCGCCGCACTGGTTTCACGTCTGGTTCTACCGGAACATCCGCGGCATCAAGGATGCCGGCCTGCCCGGCGAGCCGCCGTTCCCGACGTTCTTCCATCCTCTGGTGACATTGCCGAAACTCGAAGCATTCGCTTCCGCCAACGGTCTCGAGATGATCTATCGTCGTGAAGTCGAGAGCCCGCGCTATCCCGAGATGCGTCGGCGCAAGCCGCTGTTTGCGGCCCTGGTCGACGCCGGCGCCGCGGTGCTGAACGCGGTGCTGCCGCGCGGCACCGATGTCCGTCGCGGCGACTATCACGTCATCCTGCGGAAGAGCTGACCGCCATGCGCGCGCAGCGGATCGCACGACAAGCGAAGCTTCGCGGCCACGCTGCGCGCGGTAACGAACCGTTAATCTCTGGGGGACCTCAGCGTCACGGCGACACGCCGAAGAGCGGAATGCGCTTAAACGCTTTGTTTGCCATTTCGGTGAATAGTCCCTCAATGAGTATGGTTAATTTTCCCTGTTGCGTTGATTGGGCCCCCATATCCCGGGTGCGTGGCGTAAAGCGAAGAGTAACCCCTCAGCCCGCGGCAGTTGGAATGAAAGCTGGGGATCATGCTTGACTATAACCAGCCGATTGATCGGGCCAGACCGGAGGCCCCGCAACGAAAGCCTCAGGATGGCTTCAGTGTGCTGGAGCTCGCCAATCTGCTCTGGCGGCGAAAGGTCGCGATTGCCGCGGCCGCCCTGCTCGGCGCGACGCTTGCGGTCACCATCGGCAAGAGCCTGACGCCCCGCTACACCGCCACCGCCCAGCTCTATGTCGACCCGCGCGAGCTTCAGCTCGTCGATCGCGAGCTCACGCCGCGCGCGCAGGACGTCTCCGGCATGTCCATGGTGGTGGAGAGCCAGGCGCGCCTGATCACCTCCAATAGCGTGCTGCTCCAGGTCATCCAGCAGGCCGGTCTCGACAAGGATCCGGAATTCGGCGGCGGCGAGGGCACGAGCCTGATGTCGTCACTGCTTGGCCTGATTGGCCTTCAGCCCCGCGCCCCCTCCGCCGCGGAAAAGAAGGAAGTGCAGCTCGCGGCGCTCGACGCGCTGAACAAGCACATCACGATTCGCAAGACCGAAAAGAGCTTCATCGTCGACATCGAGGTCTGGTCGACGGATCCCGCGAAAGCGGCGATGCTCGCCAACACGCTGACCAATGCCTACCTTGCGGAATCCCGCAACTCGCAGGCCTCGGCCGCTCGGCGCGCCACCAGTGATCTCTCCAGCCGGTTGAAGGAGCTGCGCGAGCGGCTGCGCAACGCCGAAACTGCGCTTGCCACCTACAAGGCCCAGAACAATTTCGTCGGCACCCAGGACACGCTGATCAGCGACCAACAGCTCTCCGCCAGCAACCAGCGGCTGGCCGCGGCCCGCGCGGCGACGATGGATGCGCAGGCGCGGCTCGACCAGATCGAGGCGAGCCGGCGCACGGCCGCGGATGCGGGCGCGATCCCCGAGGCGCTGCAATCGCCGACGATTGCGAACCTGCGCGCGCAATATGCGGACGCCCGCAAGAAATATGCGGAGCAGGCCGGCGAGCTCGGCCCGCGCCACCCGGCGCTGCGCCAGACCGAGAAGCAGGTCGAGGATCTCAAGCGCACCATCAACGAGGAAATCGACCGCTTCGCCCAGTCCGCCAAGAACGACCTGACGCGTGCCCGCGACTTCGAAGCCTCGCTCAACCGGGCGCTGGAAGCGCAGAAGCGGCAGAGCGTCCAGCTCAGCCAGGCCGCAGTCCGACTGCGCGAGCTCGAGCGCGAGGCCGACGCCAGCCGCGACGTCTATCAATCCTTCCTCAAGCGTTCGCGCGAGACCGAGGAGCAGGAGAGCCTGAATACGTCCGCGGCCCGCGTCATCGGCGAAGCGACGGTGCCGCAGCGGCGCTCGTTCCCGCCGGCGATGAGCCTGTTCGCCATGATCGGCCTGATCTTCGGCGCGGTCACAGCGTCAAGCTGGTTCGCTGCTGCCGAGCTCCTGTTCGCCGGTGCGACCGCGCCAGCGCCGACGCCTGCCCGTCCACAGCGCACGCCTGCGCCGGATGCAACGCGAGCTCCGCAGCGCGCGCGGGCTGCAGAGGCCTCGGAGGCTTCGCCGCCCCAGCAGGCCTCGCCAGCTCCGGAAGTTGAACAAGCTCCGCCGGAACTTGCCGCACCTCCGTTACAGCCTTCGATGATCGAGAAGCCCTTGATCGAAAAGCCGCTGATCGCACGCCTCCAGGAGGCCGACGTCATTCACACGCTCGGCGCCATTCTCGCAACGGGCGGCGGCGTCGATCTCACCCGGCTGGGCTGGCCGACCCTGCGTCCCGGCTTCCCCCTGACCACGCTGCTCAATGCCTGGCGCGACATGCGCGCTGCGGTGGCCCGGCGGGCCGATGGCAAGGCGATGCCTGTCATCGCGCTCGTCGGCACTGGCGAGACCACCGGTCGCAGCGTGACCGCGCTGAATTTCGCGCTGGCGGCCGCGCGCGACGGCGCCCGTGTGCTGATGATCGATGCCGATCATCAGGCACGCTCGCTCTCGAACAAGCTCAACCGTCGCGGCAAGAGCGAACCGAGCCGGCTCGGCTGGCTCTCGATCGGCAGCAAGGACGCCCGCGAGATCAAGACGGTCAACGGCATCTCGGTGCTGCCGGCCGCAGAGGGCGATGTCGGCAAAACGGCTGAGGCCATCCGCAAAGCGATTGCACAGGCGCGCGCCGCGGGCGGCTATGATCTCGTGATCCTCGACGGCCCCGCTGTGCCGCTCTCGGCCGGCGGCCGCAAGCTGCTGGACGAAACCGACGCGCTGGTGGCGGTGCTGCCGACCAGCCTCGACATCAACGACAGCCTGGAAGAGATCTTGACCGCGCTCGGCCGCGCCGAGCGCAAGCTCGTCGGCGTCGTGCTCGACGAGCTCACTCCCGCAGCCCAAACGCGCCAGCGAGGCAGACAATATGCTTGAGCGCCGCGTCAACCTCGATGGACGGGCGGCAACTGCCGAGGTGCCGCGGATCACCGTCGGCGGCCTTCGCATGGCCGCGATCGACCTGGAAGAAACCGCCGATTTCATGATCGAGGCGACCGATCCTGACAATCGCATCGGCCGTCCGCTGTTCCTGACCTCGGCCAATGGCGAGGTGCTGGCGCGCTGCTCGACGGAACCGCAGACCGAGCGCCTGTTCCGCGCCGCCGACCTGATCAACGCCGACGGCCAGCCGCTGGTCGCGGCTTCGAAGCTGCAATCCTGGTTTCCACTGCCGGAGCGCGTTGCGACCACGGACCTGTTCCACGTCGTCGCGCGCAAGGCGGAAGCGGTTGGCCGCACCTTCTACATGTTCGGCGCCAGCGAAGCCGAAAACATCGCTGCGGTCGAGAACGTCCAGAAGATGTATCCGAACCTCAAGATCGTCGGGCGCAGCCACGGCTATCTGCGCGGCGAGGCGCTGCGCGCGAAGGTCGAGGAAATCAACGCGCTTGCGCCGGATTATCTGTGGATCGCGCTCGGCGTGCCCAACGAGCAGGCATTCGTGGAGGAATTCACTCCGCATCTCACCAATGTTGGCGTTATCAAGACATCCGGCGGCCTGTTCAACTTTTTGTCGGGCAGCCGTTCCCGCGCGCCGCAATGGATGCAGAAGATCGGACTCGAATGGGCCTGGCGCACCTGGCTCGAGCCGCGCCGCCTGCTCTGGCGCTATTTGACCACCAACCCCCGCGCGCTCTATCTTCTCTTCAGCCGCCACCGATCCCTCCGCTAAGAGAAGAGCAGAAGACGACATGACCGACCGACCGACCGTCCTCGTCACCGGGGGCGCAGGCTATATTGGCTCGCATGCGTGCCGCGCACTGACCGCCGCCGGCTATCAGCCCGTCGTTTATGACAATCTCTCGACAGGTCATCGCAGTTTCGTTACCGGCCCGCTGGTGACGGGCGATCTGCTCGACGGCACGGCGCTGGCGCGCGCCTTCGCGGATTACAACATTACGGCGGTGATGCATTTTGCGGCGGCGAGCCTGGTCGGGGAGTCCATGACCGACCCGCAGAAATATTACATCAACAACGTGCAGGGCACGCTGTCGCTGTTGCAGGCCATGCGTAACGCGAATTGCCATCGCATCGTGTTCTCCTCGACCGGCGCCGTCTACGGCAACGCCGATTCCAAGGAACTGCCGGAAGACTTTCCCTGCGCGCCGATCAACCCCTACGGCGCCTCGAAGTGGATGATCGAGCGCATGCTCGCCGATTACCGCACGGCCTATGGCTTCGGCGCGTTCTGCCTGCGCTATTTCAACGCCAGCGGCGCAGATCCGGCCGGCGGCATCGGCGAGCTGCGCGATAATGAAACCCATCTCATTCCGCGCGCGATGATGGCACTTCAGGGCCATGTCGAGTTCGCCGTATTCGGCGACGACTACGATACGCCCGACGGCACCGCGATCCGCGACTACATCCACGTCACCGACCTCGCGGCGGCGCATGTCGCGGCACTAAAGCTTCTGGAGCAGGGGCATGCCGGCAGCAGCTTCAATCTCGGCACCGGCTCCGGCTTCTCCGTTCGCGAGATCCTCAACGCCATCAGGCAGGAGACCGGACGCGAGGTGCCGCACACCATCAAGCCGCGCCGCCCCGGCGATCCCACCTATCTGGTCGCGGATCCCTCTGCTGCGAAGAAGGTGCTCAACTTCGTGCCCCGTCACTCCGACCTGCCTACGATCATCCGCACCGCCTGGGCCTGGCACCAGAAGGCGCATCCGTTCAGATCGCGTTAGGCAATCGCGGCACCCGTAGCTTGCCTGCCGTGCCTCGAAACGGCTAGAATAGATATCCGCTGCCGCCGTTGGCGCATCGCTGACGGCCGCATATTTTCGCATTGCCGACGATGATGTCGGCTTGCATGGCTCGGCCCATTTGCGCGAGCTGATTTTTCCGAACGAAGGCCACGATCAAATCCGCCCGCCGGCCTATCATCGGGCGTGAATTGAGGGAGTATCGACCGCATGCATCAGGCTGCACGCCTGGAGTTCCGGCGCGTGATGGAAGAGTTCGCCCGCTGGCAGGTCGTGCCCGAGGGCGAGCGTTCGCCCGCGCCGGCCTGGTGGTGGGGGCCTGCGATGGTGGTGTTCGACGACAACGAGCCGATGGGTTGCGCGTGGTGCGCCGAGCTCGGCTTGAACGAGGGGTCGAGCTTCGCCGAGGGCGCGCGCAGCATTCTCGCCCTGTTCGTCGAGCAGACGTCGCTGACTGGACCGCAGGAGTTTCCGAACAAGGCCGAGGGCGGAGAACACGCCGTCCGCGAGCTGCACCCGCAGCCGTCAGACGACAGCGCGTTTCAGCCGTAACGCTGCGGCCTCCTCGGCGGCCGGATCCCGCTCGGGCTGGAGCGGTGGCGCCACGGGCAGAACCATCGGCCGCAGCAGTTCGGCCATCTGTCGCGCCGGCAGCGGCTTGGCGATCAGATAGCCCTGCATCTCGTCGCAGCCATGGGTGCGCAGGAACGCCTCCTGCTCGGCATTCTCGACGCCTTCGGCGACGACAGTCATGCCGAGCGCCTTGCCCATGCTGATGATCGCCTGCGCGATCGCCTGGTCTTCCGAATCCTGCGGCAGGTCGCGCACGAAGGAGCGGTCGATCTTGATGGTGTCGATCGGGAAGTGCTTCATCAGCGACATCGACGAATAGCCGGTACCGAAATCGTCGATGGCGAGGCGAATGCCACGGCTCTGGATGGCGTCGAGCACCTTGAGCGCGCGTCCGACATTGCGCATCATCATGCTCTCGGTGACCTCCAGCTGGAGCAGCACCGGCGACATGCCGCTGGCGGCGAGCGCCTCGTCGACGTCCTGCAACAGATGCTCGTCGGCGAACTGGCGCGGCGACAGGTTGACCGCCATCGACAGCGGCAGCAGGCCGCGTCGCTGCCAGGCCATGGCTTGCGCGCAGGCTTCATTCAGCACCCAGCGGCCGATCGGCACGATCAGCCCGGTCTCCTCCGCGAGCGGAATGAATTGCGCCGGCGAGACATTGCCGAGATCGGGATGCGTCCAGCGCAGCAGCGCTTCCACGCCCGTGATCTGGCCGGTCTCCATATCCACCTTGGGCTGGTAGTTCAGCGAAAACTGCTCGCGCTCCAGCGCCCGGCGCAGCGCGCTCTCCAGCGACAGACGTTCGATCGACTGCGTCTTCACTTCCTTGGAGAAGAAGCGATAGCCGTTCTTGCCGTCTTCCTTGGCGAGATACATCGCCATGTCGGCATTCTTGGTCAGCGTCTGCGCGTCGGAGCCGTTGGCCGGATACATCGCGATGCCGATCGAGGCCGTGGTGTGGCACTCGTGGCCGGCCAGTTCCGTGGGCTCGGCAAGCGCGGCGAGCAGTCCGCTGGCGATGCGCTGGACGTCGTCGATCTCGCCGCACTGGTCGAGGATCACCACGAACTCGTCGCCGCCGAGACGCGCCACCACGTCGCTTGTCCGCAGCGCGCCGCGCAAACGATTCGCCACTTCGAGCAGGAGTAGGTCGCCAGCCTCGTGACCCAGCGAATCGTTGATGACCTTGAAGCGGTCGAGATCGATGAACAGCACCGCAAAGCGGTGATCGTGGCGCTGCGCCACGTCGATCGCCTCGCGCAGCAATCCGTTGAACGTCTCGCGGTTGGGCAGGTCCGTCAGGCTGTCATGCGAGGCGAGGTATTCGATCCGCTCATCCGCCTTGTTCTTCTCGTCGGCGCGATCGAAATTCTCCATCGCGAAAGCGACATTGTCGGCGAGGCGCTGCAACAGCTCGACGAACTCGGCCGTGAACGTGTCCTTTTCGGTCGACATGTAGATCATGACGCCGACGGCCAGGTCGTGAACGACGAGCGGGATCGCCGCGCCCGAGCGCGCACCGTCGCCGCGAACGATGGCGTGGAAGGCGCTCACGCGCTGGTCGTTGAGGTAGTCGTTGCTGATGCAGGGCTGCCGGGTTCGGAACGCTGTGCCGGCCATCCCCCGGCCCTCGGGGCGCTCGGGGTCGACAGAGAGGCGGACATTACGCGTGGTGTCGGACGACGGTCCGGCGCTGGCGACGATCTTGAGCTGATCGCTGTCGGTGCTGGCGAGCGCAATCGTCGTCGAGGTGAACTTGGCGCCGTTCGAAGCGGCGAGGCACACGAGGTCGAACAATTCGGCGCGCGATTTCGCCCGCATGATCGCCTCGTTGGTCGCGCTCAGCGCCGCGAACATACGGGTCAGACGCTCCTTCTGCGCCTCGGTGCGGGCCTTTTCCTCGGCGCGATCAAAATTGTCGAGCGCGAAGGAGACGTTTTCGGCAAGGCGAGCCAGCAGTTCGACCAGATCGGGCGTGAATGTATCCTCCTCCGGCGCAAGGAACAGCAGAATGCCGATCGGCTCCTGACCGGCGCGCAGAAGCGGGAAGCTGGCAGCGGCGCGGGTCCCGTCCTCGACTGCCTTGGAGTGCCAATGTGCCGAGCGCGGGTCGTTCATATAGTCGTTGATGACACTGGGCCGGCACGTCCGCAGCGAGGTTCCGATGATCCCCTGGCCCTCGGGATGATCTGGGGAAATCGCGCAGGTGCGCCCGACCATTCGCTCCTGAAGCCGCCCCTTCGCCGCGACGACCCGGACCAGCTCACGTTTCTCGTCGGTGATTCCAATCGTCGCCGAGGTGAACATACCGCCCAGCACGGCCGCCTGACATGCGACGTCGAACAGCTCCTCGCGGGTCTCGGCGCGCATGATGGCTTCGTTGGTGGCGCTCAACGCCGCGAACATGCCGCTCAGCCGGTCTCGCTGCTTGTCGGCCTTCGCCTTCTCCTCGGCGCGGTCGAGATTTGCGATCGCAAATGACACATTGCGAGCGAGCCGTTGCAGCAGTTCGACCAATTCAGGCGTGAACGCGCCGATCTCGAGGGAATTGAACAGGAACACGCCCTCCGCGCGTTCGCCGTTGAGCAGCGGCAGCGCAGCGGAGGACTTGACGCCGGTGCGGCGGGCACTGTCGTGCCAGGGCTTGAGGCGCTCGTCGGCGAACAGGTCGTTGGTGAGGCACGGCTGCCCGGTGCGGAAGCACGTGCCGGTCAGGCCTCTTCCCTCCGGCACATTGTCGGTCGTCGCGAATTTGAGCCTGCGCACTTCATCGGAGTTCGGCCCTGCAGAGGCGACGACCCGCAGCAGCTCGGAGGCAGGCTCGGCAAGCACGATCGTCGCCGAACCGAACTTGCCGCCTTGCACCGAAGCTTCGCATACGAGGTCGAACAGCTCGGCACGCGATGCGGCCCGGATGATCGCTTCATTGGTGGCGCTCAGCGCGGCGTACATGCGCGCGAGCCGCTCCTCCTCGTGCGCGATCTGCGCCTTCTCCTCGTCGCGATCGAAGTTCTCGAGCGCAAAGCACACGTTCTCGGTCATGCGCAGCAACAGCGCGACGATGCCCTCGTCCTTCGCCCAGGACTTGCTGACGAAGAAGAACATCACGCCGACGCTGGTTCCGCGCTTGATCAGTGGCGCGGCGACGCAGGCGACCGCGCCGGCATTGATGTTGGCTCGCTCCCAGGTCGTTCCCTTGGTGCGACCGACGAGGTCGTCTTCGACCATCGCCTTCTGCGTCCGGAAGACCTGGCCGGAGATGCCCCGACCGTGAGGATTGTCGGGATCGACCGAGTAGCGCGCCTGCCTGATCAGGTCGAGATTTTGTCCGGTTGCGGCCACCGGCATCAGCCAGTGCGAGTTCTCCTCGCGCAGCAGCACGAAAGTCGCCAGCGATTTGCCGCCATGAACTGCTGCATCGCAGACCCGCTGATACAAGTCCAATTCGGTGCTGGCTTTGAGGATTGCTTCGTTCGTCGCGCTCAGCGCCCCAAACATGCGATTGAGCCGCCGCATCGCCGCCTCGCTGTCCCGGCGCGCTCCTTCTCGCTCGAAATTTTCGATCGCATAGGAGATATTGGCCGACATGCGCTCGAACAGCGACACCAACTGCTCGTTCAGCGAGCCGGCTTCGCGACGGGTCACGTAGAGCACGCCGACGCTCTTGCCATTGCAGAGCAGCGGCAGCGCCGCGGCCGCGCCGATATGGGCCTTGGCCGCTCCCTCGCGCCACGCCAGCGAACGCGGGTCGTTCAGATAGTCGTTGCTGATGCACAGCTTCTGATCGCGAAACGCCTCACCGCCGACGCCGGATCCTTCGGGCGTGCCTGCTTCCGTCGTGATCATGATCGAGCGCAGCCGCGCAACGTCGTCGCCGCAACCGGCCGCAAAATGCAGCCGCCCGCAATCCGGTCCCACCAGGAATACAGCGACGGCCAAGAAGTCTCCACTCGAAAACCCGGCGTCGCAGACCTTCTGGTACAGCTCGTCCGGCGATTTCGCGTAGAGGATCGCTTCGTTGATGGCGCTCAACGCCGCAAAGGTGCGCGCGAGTGTCGTCGGCACGATCTCAGCTCCCGGGCATTTCTGCCCATTTCTCCCGGGTGACTTTATGAATGCCGATCGCCTAAGTGGTCGTTATTGCGCGCTGCAAACCGTCGATCAAAGTGAATGAGCTGCGAACGACCGGCGCCAAACTATCAAAAATACCGCCGCACGGGATGAAGTTTCGACCAAAGGTGCGCTCTCTTTACGAATTTGCAGCCCTGTATTGGTTTACGGGAGATTGATATCGCAGCGGCGCTTTGAGACGATGGCACCCAACGAGCAGCCTGTTAAGGGCACTAAGCCGAGGGAACGCCATGCCGATCGTCAGGGCCGATCGCCTCACGCGCATCAGCGCAGCACTGCTCCGTGCCGCCGGAGCGTCCGAGGAAGAGGCCGACGCAGTCGCCACCGGCTGCGTCAACGCCAATCTCGCCGGCCATGACTCGCACGGCGTGATCGCCGTTCCCACCTATATCGACCGCATCAAGGCCGGACACATCGTTCCGGGCGCCAAATGGACCATCGTCCAGGAATCGCCGACCACGACCGTGATCGACGGCCATTGGGGATTCGGCTTCCACGTCAACGCAAAGGCGATGGCACTGACCATCGAGAAGGCGAGGACGGCGAACGTCGCCGCCTGCACCGTGTTCCGGCAAAGCCATGTCGGCCGCCTCGCCGCCTATCCGTTGATGGCGATGCGCGAAGGCATGATCGGGATTGCGACCGCGGATTCCGGGCGCTCGCCGAAGCACGTCGCCCCGTTCGGCGGCAAGGAAGCGCGGCTCGGCACCAACCCGATCTCGATCGCGGTGCCGTCCGACCTCGATGCGCCGTTCTATCTGGACATGGCGACCTCGGCGGTGGCGGCCGGCAAGATTCAGCTCGCCGTCGCCCGCGGCGAAGAAATTCCGACGGGATGGATCATCGATGCCGATGGGCGGCATACCACCGATCCGACCCAATACCGCAAGGGCGGCGCGCTGCTGCCGCTCGGCGGCACCGAAGGCTACAAGGGCAGCGGCCTTGCTGCCATGGTCGAGGTGCTATGCGGCCTACTCACCGGTCTCGGCTTCGGCGTCGAGCCGACGGGGCGGCACAATGACGGATGCTTCATGGCGGTGTTCAACGTCGCGGCCTTCCGTCCGCTGCAGGAGTTCAAGCGCGAAGTCGCCGAGTTTGCGCGCTACCTCAAATCGACGCCGCCGTCCGAAGGCAGCAAGGGCGTGTTCTATCCCGGCGAGATCGAGGGCCTGCGCGAGCAGCAACGCCTGCGCGACGGCATCGAGATCGAGGATGCCACCTGGGAGAAGCTGCGCGCGCTGGCGCGCGAGTACAGGCTCGACACCGTCCTCGATCTGGCCTGACGGCATCAGGAGAACAGCAGCATGACGCGGCAGATGGTACTGGTCGGCTTCCTCCAGGCTCAGAACTGCACGAACTTGCCGAGTTCCTGGCGGCATCCGGACTCGCGCAACGATTCCATGTCGGCGGATTACTATCAGGAGATCGCGAAAATCCTCGAGGCGGGCAAATTCCACATGGCGTTCTTCGACGATCGCCTGGCGATGCCAGACCGCTACGGTAACGATCACGCCCACACCGTCGAATACGGCATCCGCTGCGTGAAGATGGACCCGCTGATCGTGCTGACCACGATGGGCATGGTCACCGAGAAGCTCGGCCTTGGCGCGACCTGCTCCACCACTTACTACGAGCCGTTCGACGTCGCCCGGCGCTTTGCAACGCTCGATCTGATGTCCGGCGGGCGTGCCGGCTGGAACGTCGTCACCTCGCTCAATGACGGCGAGGCGCTCAATATGGGGCGCGACTCCCACCCCGAACATGATTCCCGCTACGACCGCGCCGACGAGTTCATGGAGGTCGTACTCGGCCACTGGGACACCTGGGAGGATGGCGCGCTCATCATGGACAAGCAAAGCGGCCGCTTTGCCGATCCTGCCAAGGTCAAGCGGCTCGATCACAACGGGCCGGCCTTCAAGTCGCGCGGACCGTTCACCGTGCCGCGCTCGGACCAGGGCCATCCCGTAATTATCCAGGCCGGCGCGTCGGGGCGCGGCCAGCGCTTCGCGGGGCGATGGGGCGAAGTGATCTTCACCGCCGCGCGCAACCTTGCCGCCGCCAAGGACGGCTATGCTTCCGTGCGCAACGAAGCCGCCAAGGCTGGCCGCGATCCCGACCAGATGTTCCTCTGCAACCTGACGACGCCGGTCTGCGCGGCGACCAGGGCGGAGGCCGAAGACAAGATGGCGCTGATCAATAAGCTGCCGCTAGAGATCGACGCGCTGTCGCTGCTGGCCGAAGCGCTCAACTATGACTTCGCCTCCAAGGATCTCGACGAGCCGCTGACGACGGAAGAACTGAAGAGCATGCAGGGCATCTTGGGCATTCGCGACGGCGTGCTGAAGAATTCCGGCAAGAGCAACCCGAGCGCGCGTGACTTCGTCACCTTCTCCGGCCGCGGCCAGGTCCAGGACGCAATGGTAGGTGGGCCCAAGGAGATCGCGGACAGGCTGGAGGAGATGTTCGTCGAGCGCGGCTGCGACGGTTTTGTTATCGCCGCGACTTACGTGCCCGGCTCCTACGCGGACTTCGTGCAACACGTCGTGCCGGAATTGCAGCGGCGCGGGCTGTTTCAGAAGGAGTACCGCGGCAAGACGTTGCGGGACAATCTCGGGCTGAGGCGGCCGGCCGCAGGCGCCTGGAAGGCACAGCCTCGCGATGCCGCGGAATAATGACGAGGATCGGACATGCGCTGGCTGAAATTCACCGCCTCGGACAAGACATCCTGGGGGATCGTCGAGGGTGACCAGGTGATCGCCGTCGACGGCGATCCCTTCGGTGAATGGCAGCGGACCTCGCGCACGCATTCGCTGGCACAGGTCAAGATCGAGCTGCCACTGATCCCGCGCACCTTCTATTGCGTCGGCCTGAACTATCTGAAGCACCTGAAGGAGGCCGCCGACAAGCGCGGCGAGGTACCGGCGGTGCCCGACCGGCCCGAAATCGGCTATCGCGCGCAGAACGCGCTGATCGCACACGACGAGGATGTCGTGATCCCGTCCTTTGCGACGGACAAGATCCACTATGAAGGCGAGCTCGTCGTCGTCATCGGCAAGAAGGTGAAGCATCTCACCGAAGCGAACGCGATGGATTGCGTGTTCGGCTACACCATCGGCAACGACGTCAGCGAGCGCAGCTGGCAGAAGGCCGATCGCAGCCTGTGGCGTTCCAAGAACGTCGACACGTTCAAGCCGATGGGACCGTGGATCGAGACCGAGGCCGATCTCGAAAAGATGCAGACCATCGTCCGGGTCAACGGCAAGGAGACCAACCGCTTCCACACCAATGACATGATCTTCGGCGTGGTGCCGTTCCTGGTCGAGCTGACGAAGTATTTCACGCTGTGGCCCGGCGACGTGATCTGGATGGGCACGGACGGTGCCTCGCCGGATATCAAGCACGGCGATGTCGTGGAGATTGAGATCGCCGGCATCGGCACGTTGCGGAACAGGTTCGTGCGGGAGGGGCAATAGCTCAGCGCGCGGCCCGGGATCGGCCCTTCACATGATCGATGAAGGCTCGAAGCTTCGGCATGATTTGTCGATGACTGGGATAGTAGAGAAACACCCCCGGCGTCATCGGCGCGAATTTCTCCAGCACGGCGACGAGTTTTCCCGTTCTGACGGCGTCGGTCGCCAGCGGCCCTGGCACTTGCGCAAGGCCGACGCCTTCGACGGCGGCACCTAACATCGTCGGGAAGTCGTTGGCGATGAAGGGTCCCGCAACGGCAATCTCGATCGAACGACCGCCGTCGTTGAGCGACCAGGGTGCGAGCGCACCGTTTGATCGCCGCAATCTCAGGCATGCGTGCTCGCGCAGATCGTCCGGCCGCCGGGGCCGGCCGCGACGTTCGAGGTAGGCCGGGCTGCCGACGATCAGGAAAGGCAACGGCTTCGTCAGGCGGACCGCAACCATGTCCGGGGAGATGAACTGCCCCATCCTGATGCCGGCATCGAAACCTCCAGCGGCGAGGTCGACCAGCTCTTCGCTTGCAGCAAGCTCCACCTCGATCTCCGGAAAGGCCTGACAGAACGAGGCGACCAGGGGCTCCAGCAGAATCGGCACGACCGAGCGCGGCACCGTGAGACGCAAGAGCCCGGCCGGTCGCTGTCCGAGGTCGCGCGCGGCCCCGCTTGCCGCGACGAGCTCCTCGAAGGCAGGCCTTGCGCGCGCAAAGAACCGTTCGCCGGCCTCGGTCAGACCGACGCTGCGAGTCGTGCGCAGGAACAGCACGGCGCCGACGCGTGCTTCGAGTGCGCGCACCGCCTGGCTGATCGCCGACGGCGTTACCCCGAGCTCAGCAGCCGCTCGGCGGAAACTGCGGTGCTGGGCGACGCTCAGGAACGCCTCGACACCGTCGAGCGCACCTTGCCGGACTGTGAAGTTCTGCTTCATGGCCTATCAATATTATCGCGAATAGTCGCTCTCGCAAAGACGGCCTTACATCAGGATCGCAAATGCGCCGCGCCGCTGGTGCGCCTGACATTTGCGACATCGCGGCAATGGCCGTGATCAGAGAGATGAAACCGATGAAGGCAATCCGCAACATCGTCCTGGCGCTCACCCTCACACTGACAGGTATTACCTCCATGGCAGAGCCATCCCTTGCCCAAGCACAATCCACGTCACCGACAACCGGCGTGATGGTCATTCTGACTGTCAGGCCCGGCATCACACGCGAACAGGTCATGGCGGTGATGCCCGATGAAATCAGGCAAACCACCCAGCTCTATCTCAACGGGATGGTTCGCGAATGGTATTCGCGGTCCGATGGGCGCGGTGCCGTCTTCCTGCTGAACGTCAAGGATGTCGCCGAAGGGCACGCCATCATGGAAGCCCTGCCGCTGGCGAAGCAGAACCTCATCGACCACGAGTACATCGCGGTCGGTCCGCTCATGCCGCTCCGTCTGCTCATGGCCAAACCCTGAGCGTCGCCACGTCGAGCCGGATTGATAGGCATCGTCCCGGCTCGACAGCATGGTCAATCATAGGGAATCCGAACGTGCCGCCGAACTTCAATCTTCCATTCGTTCTCAGCGTCGCCGGCGCTTTCCTGACCAGCTCGGTGGTCGCTGCCATCTATGTTTGGCCGGCGATCCGCGTGATGCCGCGCTATGACGCCCTGAGACTCATCGCAGCTTTCCATGCGTTCAGGTTCTTGGGAATGAACTTCATGGTGACCGGGTTCGTCTCTGCGGAGTTGAGTTCGCGCTTTGCCGCCGAGGTGGGATGGGGTGATCTTATCGCTGCTGTCCTCGCGCTTCTGTCGATGGCGGCGCTCTCCAGGCGATGGTCGATCGCCATCCCGGTGGTCTGGATCTTCAACGTCTGGGGAACGCTTGACCTCCTGAACGCGTACTACATGGGCGCGACAAAGATCCCGGATCCCGGCCTGTTCGGCGCCGGCATTTATATCCCCACACTTTACGTACCACTGCTGCTAGTCGGCCATGCCCTTGCATTCATGATTCTGCTCAGGGCCGGAACAGAGAAAAAAGTCCGTGACCTCGGACAGGATCGCGATCGGTCGGGTGCCGGCCGCGATGCTGCCCTTGCACGCGCCCGCAACCACGGCGTTCCAAATGGAGTGAGCACATGAGCACCGATGCTGTTTCCGCCACCATGACTGCCCAGCGTCCCATCTGGCTCAGCCTGACCTGGACCGTGCCGTTCGCCCTGCTGTGGACCTGGTTGATCATCGCGCTACCCGCACTTCCGGAGAGCGGCTTTCCTGCGCTTGGCGTTCGGTTGATGACCCATGGACTCATTGCGCTCGGCTTGTGGCTCTGCCTCGAAAATACGGAATTGGCGCCGGCACAGCGCCGGGCAACCTGGTTGGCCTTGATGGTCCCCTTCACGTTCTGGGCAGCCGTCACCTGGACCGCAGCCATCAACGGCGCATTCGGCACCGGCGCTTCGCCCTTGCCGCTGCTTCCGGCGGCGATCCTGCTGCCGGTAATCGTCGGTGCGCCGGTGTTGCTGTCGTCGAAGCGGATCGGACAATTGCTGGATGCAATGCCGACGACCTGGCTCATCGCCCTTCAACTCTACCGCATCTTCGGCAGCCAATGGCTGGCTTACTGGCTGCGCGGGCTGCTGCCGGGATTGTGGGCGCTACCGGCAGGAACCGGCGATGTGCTGACTGGCCTGCTTGCCGTGCCGGCGGCCATGGCTTTGGCAACCGGGACAGCTGACGGGCGGAAGGCAGGCATCTTCTGGAACGTCTTCGGCCTGGCGGACTTGGCTGTCGCGATCACCTTGGGGATGATCATGTCGCCGGGCCCGCTCCAGCTGATCATTCCGGACGGCCCGAGCATGGCCCTGGATCGTTTTCCGAACGTGCTGACCCCTGCCTTCGTCGTGCCATGCTCGATCCTGTTGCATCTCCTCTCGTTGCGCCAACTGCGCCGACGGTTGGAGACGGTGTGAGCCGCGGATCCCTGGCGACATTGCTTCAAAACGGCAACGCCACGCCCGTCTTGATCTCCTTCAGCACCACGTTGCTGCGGACGTAGCGGATGCCGGGGATGCGGAACATGAACTCGTCCAAGAATCTGTTGTAGGCGGCCATGTCCTGCACGACGACACGCAAGTGATAATCGGCATCGCCCGTGGTCGCAAAGCACTCCAGCACCTCGCGGCGCTTGGTGACGCGAGACACAAACTCGTCGACGAACTTCGCGTCATGCCGCTCCAGCGAGACGTGGAGGATGGCGGACATCGCGAAGCCCGCCCGCTCGCGATCGATCAGCGCGGCGTAGCCGCGGATGACGCGGCTTTCCTCCAGTGCGCGTACCCGCCGCCAGCAGGCCGAGGTGGACATGCCGACCTCATCGGCAAGCTGCTGGTTGGTGGCGCGGCCGTCCTTCTGGAGGTGCGCAAGAATCCGCGTGTCCTGCTCTTCGATCATGAGATCCCGCCAAACTGGATAATTTTACCGAATAATAGGCCAAATCGGACATATCTACCAGAACGAAGCTCCTATCAGGAAAGATAGGTAAGACCTACCAGCCGCCCGGGCCTACCCTCTGCTGATCCGGCAGGGAATGCCGCGGGAGGTCCTCATGGACGCCATTCCGTCGCTCGACATCTACGAACTCTCCGACCGCTATGACCGTGAGGAAGGCCGTGTCTTCCTGACCGGCACACAGGCGATCGTCCGTGTCGCACTCGACCAGGTCAGGCGCGATCGCGCGCGCGGCCTCAACACCGCCGGCTTCATCTCCGGCTATCGCGGCTCGCCGCTCGGCGGCATCGATCTCGAGCTCTGGCGCATCCCGGAGCGGCTTAGGCGTGACCGCATCGAATTCCTTCCCGCTGTGAACGAAGACCTCGCCGCGACCGCAGTGCTCGGCTCGCAGCAGGTCGAGACGCAAGCGGACCGCGAGGTCGATGGCGTGTTCGGGCTCTGGTACGGCAAGGGCCCCGGCGTCGACCGCTCCGGCGATGCGCTCAAGCACGGCAACGCCTATGGCTCCTCGCCGCATGGCGGCGTGCTGGTGGTTGCCGGCGACGACCATGGCTGCGTTTCGTCCTCGATGCCGCACCAGTCCGACGTCGCCTTCATGAGCTGGTTCATGCCGACGCTGCACCCCGCAAGCGTCAGCGAATACCTCGCATTCGGCGAATATGGCTACGCGCTGAGCCGCTTCTCCGGCATGTGGGTCGGCTTCAAGGCGATTTCGGAGATCGTGGAGTCGGGCGCCTCCGTGGCGCTAAGCCCGCCCCGCGACTTCCGCGCGCCCGACTTCACGCCGCCACCGGGCGGCCTGCACTATCGCTGGCCCGACCTGCCCGGACCGCAGATCGAGGAGCGGCTGGAAGCGAAGAAGCACGCCGTCTACGCCTTTGCGAAGGCCAATCCGATCGACAGGCACATCTACGACATTCCGAACGCGACCTACGGCATCGTCACCACGGGCAAAGCGCATCTCGACCTGATGGAAGCGCTGCGGCTGTTGGGCCTCGATGAAGCGGCCTGCCGCAGCATCGGCATCGACGTTTACAAGGTCGGCATGGTCTGGCCGCTGGCGCTGCATGACGCGATGGAATTCGTGAAGGGCAAGCGCGAGATCCTCGTGGTCGAGGAGAAGCGCGGCATCATTGAGAGCCAGTTCAAGGAATATTTCTACGACTATCCGGGCGCGAAGCCCGAGCGCATGGTCGGCAAGCACGACGAGCAAGGAGCGCGGCTGATCTCCTGGATCGGCGAATTGTCGCCGCGCGCGCTGACTGCCGTGCTGGCGCGCCGGCTCGACCCGATGTTTCCGGGCCTCAATCTCGCCGCGCGCGCAGCTGCGTTGATGCCGGAGGCGGCACGCACGATCAACGTCCCAGGGGCAACGCGCACACCCTATTTCTGCTCGGGATGTCCGCACAACATTTCGACCAAGGTGCCAGAGGGCTCCAAGGCATTGGCCGGCATCGGCTGCCATTTCATGGCGAGTTGGATGGACCGCGAGACCTCCTCGCTGATCCAGATGGGCGGCGAGGGCGTGAACTGGGCGGCTTCATCGAAATTCACCGGCCACAAGCACGTGTTCCAGAATCTCGGTGAAGGCACCTATTATCACTCCGGCTCGATGGCGATCCGGCAGGCGATCGCCGCCAAGGCCAACATCACCTACAAGATCCTGTTCAACGACGCCGTCGCAATGACCGGCGGCCAGCCGGTCGACGGGCCCATCAGCGTGCATGCCATCGCTCACAGCGTCCGCGCCGAAGGTGTTGAGCGCATCGCGCTGGTGTCGGACCATCCCGCGCAATTTTCTCCGCCCGACCTGCCAACCGGCGTCACTATCCATCCCCGCGAGGAGATGGACGTCGTGCAGCGCGAACTGCGCGGCGTGCCCGGCGTCTCCGTGCTGATCTACCAGCAGACCTGCGCCACCGAGAAGCGCCGGCGGCGCAAGCGCGGCCAGATGAACGACCCGAAGCGCTTTGCCTACATCAATGATCTCGTCTGCGAAGGCTGCGGCGATTGCTCGGTCGAGTCCAACTGTCTCAGCGTCGAGCCGAAGGAAACGCCGTTCGGCCGCAAGCGCCAGATCAATCTGTCGGCCTGCAACAAGGACTTTTCCTGCCTCAACGGCTTCTGTCCCAGCTTTGTTACCGTCGAGGGCGCGACGCGCCGGAAGAAGAGCGCGAGCCAGATCGACGCGATCGGCCGCGCCGCGACGCTTCCCCTGCCCGCCTTCGCAACGCTCGACCGGCCCTATGACCTGCTGGTGACCGGCGTCGGCGGCACCGGCGTGATCACGGTCGGTGCGCTGATCGGTATGGCCGCCCATCTCGAACGAAGCGGCGTCTCGGTGCTGGATTTTACCGGCTTTGCGCAGAAATTCGGGCCTGTGCTGAGCTACATCCGGCTTGCCGCTTCCCCCGAGGCGCTGCACCAGGTGCGCATCGACCAGGGCGCGGCCGATGCGCTGATCGGCTGCGACCTTGTCGTGAGCTCCTCGCCGAAGGCCTCCGGCACCTATCGCCGCGGCACGCGTGCCGCGATCAATACCGCGGAGATGCCGACCGGCGACGTCGTCCGCTTCCGCGACGCCGACCTCGCCTCGCCTGCCCGCCTGCGCGCGATCAGCCGCGTGATCGGCGACAACAATCTCGACACGCTCAACGCGAATGCGCTGGCCGAACGGCTGCTCGGCGATGCCGTCTATGCCAACATCATCATGCTGGGCTTTGCCTGGCAGCACGGACTGGTGCCGGTCTCGCTGCAAGCGCTGCTGCGCGCGATCGAGCTCAACGGCGTCGCCATCGAGCGCAACAAGCAGGCTTTCGCCTGGGGCCGCATCGCCGCTGCCGATCCGGAATTTCTGCCGAAGACGGACGATATGCCAACGGTCGAGACACTCGACCAGCTCGTTGAACGCCGCGCCGATTTCCTCACCGCCTATCAGGATGAGGCCTATGCAGCGCGCTATCGGGCGATCGTGGCGAAGGTCCGCCGCGCCGAGGCTGTCCTGAGCAGCGAGGCCCTGACCGATGCGGTGGCCCGCGCCCTGTTCAAGCTGATGGCCTACAAGGACGAATACGAGGTGGCGCGGCTGCACATGCAGAGCGGCTTCATCGACGAATTGAAGCGCGAGTTCGAGGACGGCTTCAGCATCCAGTATCACCTTGCCCCGCCATTCCTGCCGTCAAGGCGCGACGCACGTGGACGTCCGCGCAAGCGCGCCTTCGGGCAGTGGATCCAGATGCCGCTCGCCATGCTGGCGCGATTGAAGGGGCTGCGCGGAACACCGTTCGATCCATTCGGCTACACCGCCGAACGGCGCGCCGAGCGCGAGCTGATCGCCTGGTACGAGGACCTGATCGACCGAGTGCTCGGCGGGCTCGACGCGGCACGCCTGGCAGATTTCATCGTCGTGGCCAAGGCCCCCATGAACATCCGCGGCTATGGGCCCGTGAAAGAGGCTGCGATCGCCTCGGTCAAGTCAGAGGTCGAATCCCTGCTGGCCCAGCCGATAACGGCGCGAGCGGCCTGACCGCCGCGCCGCTCATGAATAGGGATTGATCAGCTTCTGCTGCTCGGCGCTGTGATGCACGAGCATGTCGATGAAGGTCCTGACCTTCGCCGACAGATGGTGGCGGTGCGGATAGACCGCGTTCATCGACATCTCGACCGGGCGATATTCGGGCAGGAGCCGAACGAGGTGGCCTGCTTCAAGATCGTCCTGAACCAGAAACCCGGCCATCAGGCAGACAGCCGCCCCGTCCAGCGCGACTTTCCGCAGCGCTTCCCCGCTATTGGTGACGAAGCGGCCGGAGATGCGTACCGAGGCCGGAGCACCCTTGCGGTCGAAGAAGCGCCACTCGTCGCCGAAAGGATAGTTCAAGTGACGGGCGCAGTGGTGCGCGGCGAGTTCGTCGAGCTTCTGAACACGACCATGCCTCTCGAGATAATCGTGCGAACAGCACAGCACGTGCCGCCAGGTGGCGAGACTGCGCACGATCAGGCTCGAATCCGGCGGTGCGGTCATACGCAGGGCAACGTCATAGCCTTCCTCGATGAGGTCGACGTCGGCCTCGCCCATACGTAGGTCGATCTTGAGCTCCGGATAAGTCGCCAGGAGCTGCGCCACCACCGGCGCGACGAACGGCACCATATGCGTGGCGACGTGGATGCGCAGCGTACCGCGAGGCACCGACTGCAATTCGCTCGCGATGTCGTCGGCCTGCTCGAGATCGGCGAGGATCTGCGTGGCACGGTCGTAATAGGCCTTGCCGATCTCGGTGAGGCTGACCTTGCGCGTGGTGCGATTGAGCAGCCGGACGCCGAGCCGGTCTTCCAGCGCCTGGACATGGTTGCTCACCATGCTGGTCGACATGTTGAGCTTGCGGGCTGCTGCGGAAAAGCCGCCGGTCTCGACCACCCGGCTGAAGACTTCGAGGCTGGTCAATCGGTCCATGCCGCCTGATTATCCGCTCTTGATCGATAATCGCAAGGAATTCGCCGGGATTATCTAACAGATCACCCAGGCGGTCTCGCCCGCCTACAGGTTCGCGCGGCGTGGGCCCTCGTTAGCAGCAATTGCTCGACAGGCGCGGCAATCGCTCTGGGGCAGCGGCACATCCGGTTCGGTAGACCTCAGGCAATAAGGCGATCCCCCGGACTATCCACCCTTAATGGATAATCCTTCCGGTATTTCGCCGATTATCATCGAAGCGAGAAAGAAAGATAGTCTCAGCACGCCGATAGGAGACCACCATGTCCGAAATGCCGCGCACCGAAAACTTCCAGCAAGCAACTGAAATCATTGATGTTTATTCCAAGACGCCGCCGCGCCTGCCCTCCCGGACGTTGGTCCGGCGCGCGGCGTTGGTGCTCGCACTCCTCGCAGGAACGGCAACAATCGTCTATTTCGGACACGACTATTGGACCACCGGCCGCTACCTCGAATCCACCGACGACGCCTATGTGAAGGCCGATTCCACGATCATCGCGCCTAAGGTCTCCGGCTACATCGCGAAGGTGCTGGTCGGCGACAACGAGAAGGTCAAAGCGGGCCAGCCGCTAGCCAAAATCGACGATCGTGACTTCAAGGCAGCACTCGACCAGGCCCGCGCCGATGTCGGCGCCGGCGAAGCCTCGGTGCGCAACATCGATGCCCAGCTCGAATTGCAGCAGCCGATCATCGCCCAGAGCACCGCCGACGTCACTGCTGCGGACGCCAATTTGAAATTCGCCCAGGAGGAACGCGCCCGCTACGACGACCTGATGAAGTCGGGCTCCGGCACGATCCAGCGCGCGCAGCAGACCGATGCGGCGCTGCGCGCCAGCACCGCGCAATTGCAGCACGCCAAATCCGGCCTCTTGGCGGCGCAGCGCAAGGTCGACGTGCTCACCACCCAGCGCGCCCAGGCGACGGCCCAGCTCGAGCGCGCCCGTGCGGTAGCGCAGCAGGCGGCGCTGAACCTGTCCTATACCGAGATCACAGCGCCGGTCGACGGCACGGTTGGCGCACGTTCGCTGCGCGTCGGCCAGTACGTGCAGGCCGGCACACAGCTGATGGCCGTGGTGCCACTCGATGCGGTCTATGTCGTTGCGAACTTCAAGGAGACTCAGCTCACGCATATGCGTCCCGGCCAGCCGGTCGAGCTGCGCGTCGACAGCTTCCGCAGCCAGCCCTTGCGCGGCCATATCGACAGCCTGTCGCCGGCGAGCGGGCTCGAATTCGCCCTGCTGCCGCCGGACAACGCCACCGGCAATTTCACCAAGATCGTGCAACGCGTGCCGGTGAAGATCGTGCTCGACGATCATAACCTCACCGGACTGCTGCGCCCCGGCATGTCCGCGGTGCCGACCGTCGACACCAAGCAGGCGGTGCTGGCCGAACGCGAGACGGCCAGGCATCTCGCCGACAACACGTCCCGTCCGAACGGCGGCTGAAGCTGACGAGGCTTCCATGAGCACGCTCCAACCCACCCTCAACGCCGCAGCCGGCCTCCCCGCCCCTGCTGCGCCCGCCACGCCGGCGGTTTCCGCAAGAACATGGATCGCCGTGATCGGTGCGACACTGGGCGCCTTCATGGCGGTGCTGAACATCCAGATCGTCAACGCTTCGCTGGCCGACATCCAGGGTGCGATCGGCGCCGGCATCGACGACGGCGGCTGGATCTCGACCTCCTATCTGATCGCCGAGATCGTGGTGATTCCGCTCTCCGGCTGGCTCGCGCAGGTGTTCTCGATCCGGATTTATCTCCTTACCAACGCGATCCTGTTCTTGGCGCTGTCCGCGGCCTGCGCGCTGGCGCAGGATCTGTCGCAGATGATCGTGCTGCGCGCGGTGCAAGGCTTCACCGGCGGCGTGCTGATTCCGATGGCCTTCACGCTGATCATCACGTTGCTGCCGCGCGGAAAACAGCCGGTGGGCCTTGCCCTGTTCGCGCTGTCGGCGACCTTCGCACCCGCGATCGGCCCGACCATCGGCGGCTATCTCACCGAGAATTTCGGCTGGCAATACATCTTCTACGTCAACCTCGTGCCCGGCGCGATCATGGTCGGCATGCTCTGGTACGCGCTCGACGCAAGGCCGATGAAGCTTTCGCTCCTGCGCGAGGGCGACTGGGCTGGCATCGTCACCATGGCAATCGGCCTGTCCGCGCTCCAGACCGTGCTGGAGGAAGGCAACAAGGACGACTGGTTCGGCTCGCCCTTCATCGTGAAACTGTCGATGATCGCCGTCGTTGCGCTGACTGCGTTCCTGATCATCGAGCTCACGGTGAAGAAGCCGCTGCTCAACCTTCGTCTGCTCGTGCGCCGCAATTTCGGCTTCGGCATGCTCGCGAACTTCCTGCTCGGCGTCGCGCTCTACGGCTCGGTCTTCATCCTGCCGCAATATCTGGCTCGCATCCAGGGCTACAACGCCGAGCAGATCGGCTTGGTGCTGGCATGGACCGGCTTGCCGCAGCTCGTGCTGATTCCGCTGGTGCCGCGGCTGATGCAGAAGTTCGACGCGAGGATCATCATCGGTGTCGGTTTCGTCCTGTTCGCGGCCTCCAACTTCATGAATATCTATATGACCAGCAACTATGCCGCCGATCAGTTGCTCTGGCCCAATGTGGTTCGGGCGATCGGCCAGGCGCTGGTGATGGCCCCGCTGTCGGCCGTCGCGACATCAGGCATCGAGCCGGAGAATGCGGGCTCCGCGTCCGGCCTGTTCAACATGATGCGCAATCTCGGCGGCGCCGTCGGCATCGCGCTGCTGCAGACCGTGCTGACCAAGCGCGAGCAGTATCACTCCAACGTGCTGACGCAGTCGGTCTCGGTGTTCGAGCAGGCGACGCGCACGCGGCTGGAGCAGCTCACGCAATATTTCATCAATCACGGCATCCTCGATCATGCGGATGCGTCGCATCGCGCCTATGTCGCGATCGGTCGTATCGTGCAGAAGCAGGCCTATATCCTCGCCTTCAGCGACACCTTCTATCTGCTCGGCGCGGCGCTGATCGTGGCCCTGATCGCAGGCCTCTTCCTGAAGAAGCCCGGCCAGACTTCCGCTGGCGGAGCCCACTGACCTCACCCCACGAAAGGAGAACGACCATGAAGCCCCGCATGAACTACTACCAGGCCGCGCCCGACACGATCAAAGCACTGATGGCGCTGGAGACGCAGATCCAGTCGACGGGCCTGGAGAAATCACTGATCGAGCTCGTCAAGATCCGGGCCTCGCAGATCAACGGCTGCGCCTATTGCATCAACATGCACACCGAGGACGCCCGCAAGCGCGGCGAGACCGAGCAGCGCATCTATCTGCTCAACGCCTGGCGCGAATCCCCGCTCTATTCCGACCGCGAGCGCGCCGCGCTGGCCTGGACGGAAGCGGTGACGCTGATCTCAAAGACGCATGCGCCGGACGACGTCTACGAGCAGGTCCGGGCACATTTCTCCGAGGAGGAGACCGTGAACCTGACCATGCTGATCGGCGCCATCAACGCCTGGAACAGGATTGCGATCTCGTTCCGCGCGGTTCACCCGGTGAAGGTGAAAGCGTCAGTGGGGTGAGGGACCTTGTCTCCACCCTCTCGGCTGTCATGCCCCGCGCAGGCGGGGCATCCAGTACGTCGCGGCCTCTCGATCCAATCACGACCGTCTCGGCGTACTGGATCGCCCGGTCAAGCCGGGCGATGACACCTGGATGCGCCGCCTAAACCGCCGTCGCCTTGGCGAACTCCACGTAGATCTCGCGCAGCCGCGTTGCCATCGTGCCGGGCTTGCCGTCGCCGATCTTCTTTCCGTCGATCGCGACCACCGGCTGGACGAACAGTGAGGCCGACGTCGCAAAAGCCTCCTTGGCGGCGAGCGCCTCGGCCACCGTAAAGGAGCGCTCCTCGACGCGGAGCTGGCGCTCTTCGGCGAGCGCCACAACGGCCTTGCGGGTGCAGCCCGGCAGGATCGCGTTGGAGTTCTTGCGGGTCACGATGACGTCGTCCTGTGTCAGGATGAATGCTGAGGACGAGCCGCCTTCGGTGACATAGCCGTCTTCCAGCATCCAGGCTTCGCCGGCGCCGGCTTCGGCCGCGGCCTGCTTCGCCAGCACCTGCGCCAGCAGCGCGACGCTCTTGATGTCGCGCCGCTCCCAGCGGATGTCGGGCACGGTGATCACGTTGATGCCGGTCTTCGCCGACGCCGCGTTGATGATGTCCTTCTGCGAGGTGAACATCACCAGGCTCGACTTGACGTCGCCCTTGGGAAACGCGAAGTCGCGGCCCTTGTCGGCGCCGCGCGTCACCTGGAGGTAGACGAGGCCGTTCTCGACCTTGTTGCGCGCGATCAGCTCCTTCTGGAGCTCGGTGATGCGCTCGACCGTCTCCGGCAGCCTCAGCTTGATCTCGCCGACCGAGCGCTCCAGCCGCGCCAGATGCGAGGCGTTGTCGACCAGCTTGCCGTCGAGCACGGCCGAGACCTCGTAGATGCCGTCGGCGAACAGGAAGCCGCGATCGAGGATCGAGACTTTCGCGTCCGAGAGCGGGACGAACGAGCCGTTGACGTAGGCGATCGAGTCCAAGGCAGGTCTCCTGGCGGGAAATGGGGAATTTGGGGCGTTATACGCGAAACGGAGGTCGCGATCACCCCTCTATTCGTCATTCCGGGGCGGCGCGAAGCGACGAGCTATGATGCGCAATTGCGCATCTGAGAATCCATTTCACCTCGTGTCCTGCCGCCCAATGGATTCCGGGCCCGCGCCAAGAGGCGCGTCCCGGAATGACGGTGGAATTAATGCGACAAGATCTTCGACAAGAACTTCTGCGCGCGGTCGCTGCGGGGCTTACCGAAGAAATCGTCCTTCGCGGCGTCCTCGACGATCTCGCCGCGGTCCATGAAGATGACGCGGTTGGCGACCTTGCGGGCAAAGCCCATCTCGTGGGTCACGACCATCATGGTCATGCCTTCGCGGGCGAGGTCGACCATGACGTCGAGCACCTCGCTGATCATCTCCGGATCGAGCGCCGAGGTCGGCTCGTCGAACAGCATGGCGATGGGGTCCATGGCGAGAGCGCGCGCGATGGCGACACGCTGCTGCTGACCGCCGGAGAGCTGCGCCGGAAATTTCTGCGCCTGCTCTTTCAATCCGACGCGCTCCAAAAGCTGCGTGCCCTTGGTCAGCGCCTTGTCGTGCGACCGCCCCAGCACCTTCTCCTGCGCGAGGCAGAGATTGTCGATGATCTTGAGGTGCGGAAACAGCTCGAAGTGCTGGAACACCATGCCGACGCGCGAACGCAGCTTCGGCAGATTGGTCTTGGGATCGTTGACCTTGGTGCCATCGACCAGGATGTCGCCGCTCTGGAACGGCTCCAGCGCATTGACGCATTTGATCAGCGTCGACTTGCCCGAGCCCGACGGACCGCAGACCACGACCACCTCACCCTTGGTGACGCTGGTGGTGCAATCCGTCAGCACCTGGAAACTCGGAGTGTACCATTTGTTGACGTGGCTGATTTCGATCATGTGTTTCTCAAGCCCTGCGGCAGACTCGGTTCACCTCTCCCAAGGGGAGAGGTCGGCGCGAAGCGCCGGGTGAGGGGTTCAGATTTATGGTTGGGGCAAAACCCCTCACCCGGATCGCTAGCGCGATCCGACCTCTCCCTATGGGAGAGGTGAAGGGCACCACCTGTCGAGAGCTCAAATCCACGTTCCGACCTAGCGAATGATGGCGATGCGCGCCTGGAGGCGGCGGACGCCGAAGGACGCGACACAGGAAATGGTGAAGTAGACGACAGCTGCGAACAGATACATTTCGACCAGGCGCCCGTCGCGCTGCGCCACTTTGCTGGCGGCGCCGAGGAAGTCGGTGATTGACAGCACGTAGACCAGCGAGGTGTCCTGGAACAGCACAATGGTCTGCGTGATCAGAACCGGCAGCATGTTGCGGAAGGCCTGCGGCAGCACGACGTAGCGCATGGTCTGGGCGTAAGTCAGCCCCAGCGCGCTGGCCGCGGCGGGCTGCCCACGCGAGATCGACTGGATGCCGGCGCGCATGATCTCGGAGAAATACGCCGCCTCGAACATGATGAAGGTGATGAGCGAGGATGCGAACGCGCCGACGCTGATCGGGCGCGAGGCGCCGGTCAGCCACTGCCCGATATAGGGCACCAGGAAGTAGAACCAGAAGATGACCAGCACCAGCGGCAGTGAGCGCATGAAGTCGACATAGACGCCGGCGATGCGGCCAAGGATCTTGAAGCCGGATAGGCGCATCAGCGCGAGCGCCGTGCCGAAGACCAGGCCGCCGAGCGCTGCGAGCCCCGTCAGCGTCAGCGTGAAGGTCATTCCCTCGTAGAACAGGTAGGGCAGCGCGCGGCGGATGACGTCGAAATCGAGATTGCCGAACATCGCTTATTTCCCCGTGATGTAGCCGGGAATCGCAACCCAGCGCTCGAGGAAGCGCATCGCGGTCACGACGACGGCGTTGACGAGGAGGTAGAGGATGGTCGCGGCGGTGAAGGCCTCGAACACCTGGAACGAGAATTCCTGCATGGAGCGCGCCTGTCCGGTCAGCTCGAGCAGGCCAATGGTGATCGCGACCGCCGTGTTCTTGATGGTGTTGAGAAACTCAGACGTCAGCGGGGGCAGGATGATGCGGAACGCCATCGGCAGCAGCACATAGCGATAGCCCTGCACGGTGGTCAGACCCAGCGCGGTTGCCGCCATCCTCTGCCCGCGCGGCAGCGACCCAATGCCGGCCTGCAGCTGCACGGCCACGCGCGCCGACATGAAGAAGCCGACGCCGATCGCCGCCGTCCAGAACGGCGCGTTCGGCAGCTGCTTCAGCCAAATGCCGGCGCCTCTTGGCAGCAGTTCCGGCAGCACGAAGAACCACAGGAACAGCTGCACGAGCAGCGGCATGTTGCGGAAGAATTCGACGTAAGCGAAGCCGAACCAGTTCGCCCCCTTCGACGGCAGCGTGCGCATCACCCCGACGATCGAGCCGGTGATCAGCGCGATGACCCAGGCCAGCGCCGCGGTCTTGAGGGTCAGCACCAGGCCCGACAGCAGCATGTCGAGATAGGTGCCGGTCCCCATCGGGTTCGGCTGGAAAAAGATTCCCCAGTTCCAGTTATAGTTCACGTGTCCCCCGCGCGAACGCGCCAGTCATGGATGTCCCGGCGCCTATGCAAATGTCCGGCCATTCTCCCTCCAGAATGGCCGAAATATACCGCCTCTCCCCACAAGGGGGGAGAGGCGAATAGCTCATCTTACTTGTAATCGTCCGGGTTCGGCGAGTCCGTCGGCTTGGCGAACTCGTTCTTCAGCTCTGCCGAGATCGGCGTGTTGAGGTTCAGACCCTTCGGCGGGATCTTGGCCGTGAACCATTTCTCGTAGATCTTCTGGGCTTCGCCGGACGTATAGAGGGCCGCCGTCGCCGCATCGACCACCTTCTTGAAGGCGGCATCGTCCTTGCGCAGCATGATGCCATAGGGCTCGGGCTTGGAGAACGCATCCTTGGAGATGGCATAGTCGTTCGGCGACTTCGAGCCGGCAACGAGGCTCGCCAGCAGGATGTCGTCCATCACGAAGGCGACGGCGCGGTCGGTCTCGACCATCAGGAAGGCTTCGGCGTGGTCCTTGGCCGGAATGATGTTGGCGCCGAGGCCCTTCGCGACGTTGGCTTCGGTGAGCTGCTTGATGTTGGTGGTGCCCGCGGTCGAGACCACCGTCTTGCCCTTGAGATCGTCGATCGACTTCAGGCCGCTCGACTTCTTGAACACGTAGCGGCTCGCGGTCAGGAAGTGGGTGTTGGTGAAGGCGACCTGCTTCTGGCGCTCGGCGTTGTTGGTGGTCGAGCCGCATTCGAGGTCGATCGTGCCGTTCGCCATCAAGGGGATGCGGGTTGCCGACGTCACCGGGTTGAGCTTGACCTCGAGCTTGTCGAGCTTGAGCTCCTTCTTCACGGCGTCGACGATCTTGTAGCAGATGTCCATCGCGAACCCGACGGGCTTCTGGTTGTCGTCGAGATAGGAGAACGGGATCGAGGAGTCGCGGAAGCCCAGCGTGATCGCGCCGGTGTCCTTGATGTTCTTCAGCGTGCCGGTCAGCTCCTGGGCACCGGCCTGGCTGACGACGAAGGTCGCGCTGACGACGAAGGTCGCGGCCAGCGCGAGCCCGATGTGACGGAAATGTTTCACTTTTTCTTCCCCTTTCGGATGATGCGGCCCGGATGCAAGCACAAATCGAGCCGGATTAGAATGTAACTTTCGGCTGGATCAAAGGCTCAGGTTAACGGCGCCGGCAATTCGCCGAGATCCCAGAACAGCCCGGCCATCACCGTCAAGGCCTCTTCGGTCAATGGCAGCAGGATGTGCTCATTGGGCGCATGCTGGGAGCAGCCGGGATAGGAGTGCGGCACCCAGATCGTCGGCAGGCCCAGGATCTCGGAGAACACGTCATTGGGCAGCGAGCCGCCGAAATTGGGCAGCACGGCCGGCGCCTTGCCGGTGGTCTCCTGTACCGAATCCGCCGCCCATTTGATCCAGGGGCTGTCGAAGTCTGTGCGCGATGCAGCAAAACTCTGGGCCGCCCGCACCTCGACCATCGGAAAACCCCTCGCGACCAGATGCGCGCGGATGGCATCGATCAGGCCCTCGATCTTGGTCCCGACCACGAAACGCAGTTGCAGCACGGCATTGGCATGGCCGGGAATGGCGTTCGCCGGCTTCTCGATATTGCCCGAGGACATCGCCAGCACTTCCAGCGTGTTCCAGGCGTAGAGCCGTTCGGCCGCCGATAGTCCGTCCTCGCCCCAATTCTCGGCCAGCGCCGGCTCGTCCGCGGTCGGCACCACCTGCACGTCGGCGAGATAGCTGCGGATCTGGTCGGTGAGCCGCGGCGGCTTCAGTGCGTCGAGCTGGAGGCGGCCGTGGCCGTCGACCAGCGTGGAAATCGCGTTGACCAGGATGGTCGCGGGGTTGGCGAGCACGCCGCCCCAATTGCCGGAATGGTGGCCGCCATCGCGCAGGTTCACGTCGAGATGGATGCGGATGCCGCCGCGGCAGCCCAGGAACAGCGTCGGGCGATCGGCGGACAGGCGCGGCCCGTCGGAGGCCATGAACAAATCGGCCTTGAGCGCGTCGCGATTGAGGTCGCAGACCTTGCCGAGATCGGGCGAGCCGATCTCCTCGCCCATCTCGACGATGAACTTGGCGTTGAAGCCGAGCTTGGCGCCTCTCGCCTCGCGCACTGCGCGGAGCGCCGCCATGTTGATGCTGTGCTGGCCCTTGTTATCGGCGGTGCCGCGGCCATAGAGGCGCGTGCCCACAACCGTCGTGCGCCAGGGATCGCGGCCATCGCGCCACTCCCCCTCCATGCCATCGACGACGTCGCCATGACCGTAGATCAGCACGGTCGGCACTGAGACACTCTCGTGGTGCTCGGCAAACAGGAACGGCGCCTTGCCGCTTGGGGATTCGACGATGCGGCTGGTGAAATCAAGCGCAGCAAAGGCCGGCTGCATTTCCTGTTCCAGATAGGCGCGCAGCTCAGTGCCGCGCGACGGATTCTGGCTCTCGGTCCGATAAGCGACGCGGCGGTCGAGCTCGGTGAGGAACGCACCGGATTTGAAATCCTCACGGGCGCGGGCGATGGCGTCGGCTCTGGTCATGACTTGCTTTTCGAGGTTTTGGGACGAAGGACATTACCCGAGACGGGCGGGACTTCGAAAGTGGCGGGGACGTCGATAGTTCTCGGAGTTCTCTTGGGATTTGAGTTCGCTTGGGATTTCGTTCTTGCTCTCTTGAGATCGGCTTGCCAAGCGCGGCAGCGCTACGGATTTTGGCCTTGCCAAGGCCGAGACATCCAAGTCTAGGATATGCAAGAACTTCGCCAAATTCGGGCGCACGTCTACCATTCGAAGAGTACTCAGTACAGAGTGCCGAGGGACATCATGGCCAAGCAGATCCGGCTCAACGCCTTTGCGATGAATTGCGTCGCACACCAGTCACCGGGCCTGTGGACCCATCCGCGCGACCGCACTGCCGACTATAACCGCCTGCCCTACTGGATCGATCTCGCCAAGACGCTGGAGCGCGGCCGCTTCGACGGGCTGTTCCTGGCCGACGTGCTCGGGGTCTATGACGTCTACGGCAACAGCCCTGACGCAGCCTTGCGCAATGCGGCGCAGACGCCGTCGAACGAGCCGCTGCTGCTGCTCTCGGCGATGGCGGCGGTGACGCAAAATCTCGGTTTCGGCGTCACCAGCAATCTGTCCTTCGAGCCGCCCTACCCGTTCGCACGGCGGATGTCGACGCTCGATCACCTCTCCGAGGGGCGCATTGGCTGGAACGTGGTCACCGGCTATCTCGACAGTGCTGCGCGCGGCGCCGGCAAGGACAAGCAGACCGGGCATGACGACCGCTACGACATCGCGGACGAATATATGGAGGTCGTCTACAAGCTCTGGGAAGGAAGCTGGGAAGACGACGCTGTGCTGCGCGACCGCAAGCGCGGCATTTTCACCGATCCCACGAAAGTGCATCGCGTCAATCATGACGGCGCGAACTACCGCATCAACAACACCATTCATCTCAGCGAGCCCTCGCCGCAGCGCACGCCGGTGCTGTACCAAGCCGGCACCTCGCCGCGCGGCCGGCAGTTTGCGGCAAAGCATGCCGAATGCGTGTTCATGTCGGGACCGTCGGCCAAGGTGATCGCGCCGCGCGTGTCAGCAATCCGGCAAGAGGCCGCCGCGCTCGGCCGCAACCCGACCGAAATCCTGATGTTCTCGATGATGACGATCATCCTGGGACGGACGGAAGCCGAGGCGAAAGAGAAATACGCCGACTATCGCCGCCACATCAGCCCGGAAGGCGCACTGGCGCTGATGTCGGGGTGGACCGGCGTCGATTTCTCCGGCTACGACCTCGACCAGCAGGTGCGGCACGTCCAGAACGACGCCGGCCGCAGCGCCATGGACAACGTCACCCGCGCCGATCCCGACCGGGTCTGGACCGTGCGCGACGTCATCGAGCATGTCGGCATCGGCGGCGCCGGCCCGGTCGTGGTCGGCACGCCGGAGATGGTTGCCGACAAGATCGAGCAATGGTTCGAGGCGACCGACGTCGACGGCCTCAACGTCGCCTTTGCCATCTCGCCCGGCGATTTCGAGGACATCGCCGATATGCTGGTGCCGGAGCTGACGCGGCGCGGACGATACAAGGCGGACTATGCCAAGGGTACGCTACGGGAGAAGCTGTTCGGCGCCGGCCGTGCGCGGTTAGGTGCGCCGCATCCGGCGGCGGTGTATCGCGTGGGGAAGAAGGGGTAGCCACCACACACTCGGTGTCATGCCCCGGCTTGACCGGGGCATCCAGTACGCCGCGGCTTCTCCGTAGACAACAGCTGTCTCTGGAATACTGGATCGCCCGGTCGAAGCCGGGCGATGACGCTGAGTGTGTGGGAACTCGATCGCGTCTCAAACCTTCCCATCCACCATCACCTCGATCAGCTTCGTCCCCGGTCGGCCGAACGCTGACGCCAGCGTTGCCTTCAGCTCCCGCGGATCGCTCACCCTGATCGCCTCGCAGCCCAGCGCCTTGGCGATGCCGGCGAAATCCACCGGCGGATCGACGAAATCCATGCCGATGTAATTGTCATCGCCATGGAAGGCGAGCAGGCGCTGCTTGATGATGCGGTAACCGCCATTGTTGGCGATGACGACGTTGAGCGGCAGCTTGTGATGCGCCGCCGTCCACAGCGCCTGGATCGAATACATCGCGCTGCCATCGCCGGAGAAACACACGACGGGACGGTCCGGATTGGCGATGCTGACGCCGACCGAGGCCGGCAGGCCCCAGCCGATGCCGCCGGAGGCGAGGCCGTGATAGCCGTAGCGATCGCGATGCGGACGCAGGCTCGTGATCTGGCGGCTGGAGGTGAGCCCTTCGTCGACGAGAATGGCATGGTCGGGCATGGCCTCGACCATTTGCAGCACCAGAAAATCCGGATCGATCGGTGTGCGGCCGGCGCTCTTGCTGATCTGCTCGATCAGCGCGGCGCGGCGCGCGGTCCAATTCTTCGGCGCAAGCTCGGCGAGGCGCTGCTTGGCGCGGCTCGCGAGTGTTGCACCACCCAACTCTTTCAGCACCGGGATCAGCGCGCGCAAGGTTTCCTTTAAATCCGCCTTCAGCGCGATCTCGGCCCCGTAATTCTTGGCGATCTCCCAATCCGCGAGACCGACCTGCACGATGCCGAGACCATCCGGCAGCGCATCGACCTCGCTATGGACCGACATGCGCAGGGGATCGCCGCCGAGCGCGATCAGGAGATCGTAAGGTGCGAGGGTATCGCGCGCCGCCTTCTGAACCCGCGCCAGCGTGCCGACGAAGCTCGGGCTCTCCGAGAGGAAGTGCGAACCATAGGGCGTCGAGGATTGATACGCGGCGGCGCCGAGCAACTCGGCCAATTCAGCCGCCTCCTTCAGCGCATCACTCTTGACGACCTCGTCCATGGTGACGATCACAGGGCGCTCGGCTTTCAGAAGCCGCGCAGCAAAGGCCCTGAGCGCCTCATCCGATGGCTTGGTACGCGCGTCGATGCGGGTGGAACGGCCGAGATCGATGCCGGCCTCGCTATTGAGGATGTCGCCAGGCAGCGAGATGAACACGGGGCCGGTCGGAGGCGTGGTCGCGACCTTTGCCGCGCGGCGCACGATGCGCGGCAGGTCTTCCAGACGCGTCACCTCGACCGCCCATTTCACCAGCGGCTCGGCCATGCGCACCAACGGACCGTACAGCACCGGCTCCATCAGGCCGTGACCCTGCTCCTGCTGGCCGGCGGTGAGGATCATCGGCGTGCCCGTGAACTGCGCGTTGTAGAGCGAGCCCATCGCGTTGCCGAGGCCTGGCGCGACATGGACGTTGCAGGCGACGAGCTTTCCGGAGGCGCGGCTGTAACCATCGGCGATCGCCACCACCAGGCTCTCCTGCATCGCCATCACATAGGTGAGATCAGGATGGTCCTTCAGCGCGTGCATGATCGGCAGCTCGGTGGTGCCGGGATTGCCGAACAGATGCGTGATGCCCTCGTCCTTGAGCATCGCGAGAAAGGCGGAGCGGCCGGTGATCTTGTTCTTCATGTTTCCTCCAGGAGCGGACGTTGCCGCAAGGACTGAAAGCATGATGACCGAAGTCGGAGGAGGCGCGCAAGGAAGTGCGGTCATGGCTGCGTTGCGTGCGACGATCTCGTGTCCCGGACGCGACGCAGCGCGCAGCCTTGCGGCGCAGAGCCGGGCCCCAGATTGTGCGGAGTTCGCCGATGCGTGGGCCCCGGCTCAGCAGCGCATCACCGAAGCGGTGCTGCGCTGCGTCCGGGGCAGGAGGGCGCAGCTACATCTCGTCGCGCCCAAGCTCGAACGGGTCCTCGCCACCCGCCCGCTTCTTCTTTTTCGAGCGTTGCCAGACCACGCCCGGAAAGCCTTTGAGCGGCACCAGCGGCTCGCCGGTATAGGCCCATTCCTGCAGCTCTTCGATCGCGATGTGATAGAGCGGCTGGCGGCCGGTGCGCTCGTTGAACAGCGCGCGGGGGATATTGACCATGTGCGGCCCGCGCGGGCGCTCATAGGCGATCGGCGTGCCGCAATGCGAGCAGAAGCTGCGCGTTGTCTTCGTGGCCCTGTCCTCATAACGCGTGAGCGCAGCCTTGCCGGCGGTGATGCGAAAGCGCTTCTTCCAGCTCCCGACATAGGTGGCGTAGGCCGCGCCGTGGGCGCGGCGGCTACTGGCAGAATGATCGTGCCAGGCCCAGCGCGCGGGCACGTCGATCTCGAAGCTGACCTTGCCGCACAGGCATTGGCCGGTGGCGATTCCTGCGGCGGCTGCGGCTTTGGCCATGGGGATTTCTCTCCGTCGTCATTGCGAGCGTAGCGAAGCAATCCAGAATCTTTCCGCGGAGACAGTCTGGATTGCTTCGCTGCGCTCGCAATGACGGAATATGTGGTGCGGTCGGAGCCACGCAATAACTCCGTAGCCCGGATGGAGCGAAGCGCAATCCGGGAATCTCGACGCTGGCACGAATCCCGGATTTCGCTGCGCTCCATCCGGGCTACGAAGGTCCCTACGCCGGCGTCAGCTCGTCATACACCGGATAATCCGTATAGCCCTTTTCTTCGCCGCCATAGAACGTCGCGCGGTTGTACGGCGTGATCGGGTAGTCGTGCTCGAGGCGCCGCGGCAGATCGGGGTTGGAGATGAAGATGCGACCGAAGGCGATGATGTCGGCGTGTCCCTCGGCGATCGCCGCATTCGCGGTCTCGCCGGTGAAGCCGCCGGCGGTCATCAGCACGCCACTGTAGAGCGGGCGGAACAGCACCATCGCGGACGGCACGTTATGCCAGTTAACGTCGGCACGCCCCGCGCCACTGGAGCGCGGCTCGATGAAGTGCAGATAGGCAAGACCGAGCTTGTCGAGCGCCTTCACGACATGGGTATAGAGTGGCATCGGATCGCCCTCGCCGGAATCATTGGCGATACCGTGTGGCGACAGCCGCACGGCGACGCGGTTCGCACCCCAGACCTCGATCGCGGCTTGGGTCACTTCGAGCAGCAGGCGCGCGCGGTTCTCGATTCCGCCGCCATACTGATCGGTGCGCTGGTTGCTGCGCGATTGCAGGAACTGCTCGAGCAGATAGCCATTGGCGCCGTGGATCTCGACGCCGTCGAAGCCGGCGGCGAGCGCGTTCTTGGCACCTTGGCGGAACGCCTCGACGATGCCCTTGACCTCCTCGGTCTCCAGCGCGCGCGGCGTCTCGTAGTCGGCGATCTTGCCGTCGGCGGTCATCGCCTTCATGCCCTCGGCCTTGATCGGGATCGCCGAGGCCGACACCGGCAGCGCGCCGCCGTGGAAAGAGGAATGCGAGACGCGGCCGACATGCCAGAGCTGGAGGAAGATGATGCCGCCCTTGGCGTGCACGGCATCGACCACCTTGCGCCAGCCCGCGATCTGCGTCTCCGAATAGATGCCGGGGGTCGCCGGATTGCCACGGCCGTGCGAGAGCACCGGGGACGCTTCGGCGATGATCAGGCCGCCCGGCGTCGCGCGCTGGCCGTAATATTCGGCGTTGAGCGGCCGCGGCGAAAAGCTCTCGCCTTCGGCCCGCATCCGCGTCAGCGGCGCCATCGCGACGCGATGCGCAAGCCTGTATGGACCGACCTGCAACGGTTTGAACAACGCCGGAAATTTCATGCTGGGCCCGAATGTTTATGGAAGGATGCGGATCATACAGCGAGGGGCGGCCACCGGAAAAGCGCCGCCCCACGAAATCAAATATTCCCTCTTACGGAACGCGGAAGAGAGCAGGTCTTACGCCGTCTTGACCCAGACGGCCTTCACGTTGAGATATTCCTCGACGTGCTGCTTGCCGGACTCGCGGCCGTAGCCGCTCATCTTGTAGCCGCCGAACGGCACGGCCGGGTCCATCGTCTGGTAGCAATTCACCCACACCGAGCCGGCGCGCAGGCTCCTCGCCACTGCATGCGCCTTGCTGACGTCGCGGGTCCACAGGCCGGAGCCGAGGCCGAACGTGGTGGCGTTGGCGCGCTTGACCAGCTCGTCCATGTCCTTGAAGGCGATCGCGGAGATGACGGGCCCGAAAATCTCCTCTTGCGCGATGCGCATATTGTCCTGGACGCCCGCAAACACCGTCGGCGAGACGAAGAAGCCCTTCGACAGCGCGCCTTCGGTGACACGGCCGCCGCCGGCAAGCGCCTTGGCGCCTTCCTTCTGCCCGATGTCGAGATAACCGGTGACGCGCTCCAATTGCTGCTCGGACACCAGCGGGCCGATCTGCACGTTGGGATCGAGACCGTTGCCGACTTGCAGCTTCTTGCCGAACTCGGCGACGCGGCCGACGAATTCTTCGTAGATCGACTGCTCGACGAACAGACGCGTGCCGGCGCTGCAGATCTGCCCCGAATTGGCGAACACCGCCATCGCAGCGCCCGGCACCGCGGCATCGAGATCGGCGTCCGCAAACACGATGTCCGGCGACTTGCCGCCGAGCTCGAGCGAGACGCGCTTGAGGTTGCCGGCCGACGCACGGATGATCGACTGGCCCGTGACGTGCGAGCCGGTGAAGGCGACCTTGTCGACATCGTGATGCGAGGCGAGCGCCGCGCCTGCGGTCTCGCCATAGCCGGGAACGACGTTGATGACGCCGGGCGGCACGCCCGCTTCCATCGCGAGCTCGGCGATGCGCAGCGAGGTCAGCGGCGCCTCTTCGGCGGGCTTGAGCACCACGGTGCAGCCGGTCGCGAGCGCCGGGCCGATCTTCCAGATCGTCGCCGTCAGCGGCCCGTTCCAGGGGATGATGGCGCCGACGACACCGACCGGCTCCTTCAGCGTGTAGGAGAAGATTTCGCCGGGCAGCGAGTTCTCGATGGTTTCGCCATGGATCGCGGTGGTCTGGCCGGCGTAGTAACGCAGCATGCCGATCGCGCGCAGGCGATAGGCGCGGGTGCGGCTGACGGGAGCACCCATGTCGAGCGTGTCGAGTTGCGACAATTCATCGAAATTCTTCTCGACGAGATCGGCGAGCTTCAAGAGCAGGTTCTGCCGCTCGAACGGCTTGACCTTGCTCCAGGGCCCCTCGAACGCACTGCGTGCGGCGGCGACCGCACGGTCGATGTCTTCCTTGTCGCCTTCGGCAACGGTTGCGAGCAGTTCGCCGGTGGCGGGATTGCGGGTCTCGAAGCGCTTGCCTGAGGCAGCATCGACCCACTTCCCGTCGATCAGCATCTGCTTGTAGGACCCGTTCGCGAATGGATGGCGCGTGATCGGAATAGCCTGCGACACAGCCATGGCTGCACTCCCTGTCAGGTGATTGATTGGTTCGATCTGCGCGGGATCGTTCGTCGCATAAAATACAGCCGCGCTGGAGAGGCGTAAAGGCGGCGCGGAGCGAAGACCTCCCATGCCGACTTGTGCAGGGTCGCACGAGGCGCGTGCTATAACGCGATGGAGCGCAATGTAGCTTCGCCGGAGACCCCGCCATGTCACATCCCGCCATCGTCAAAGACAACGTTGCCGTGATCACGGGAGGCGCGTCCGGCATCGGATTTGCCGCCGCCGCGGCGTTTGCGCGCACCGGCATGAAGCTGTGCATCGCCGATGTCGATCAGCCGCGGCTGGCTGAGACCGCAACAAAACTGTCATCCGTCGCAGGCGCCGGGAATGTGATGACGTCTGCCGTAGATGTCAGCAAGGCCGAGAGCGTGATGGAACTGGAACGCGCCGTGTGCGCCCGCTTCGGCGGCACCGATATCCTGATGAACAATGCCGGCATCCAGCCCGGCAGCACATTGTTCGCCGGGCCCGACAATTGGCAGCGCATCATCGGCGTCAACATGTGGGGCATCATCAACGGCTCGCGCATCTTCGCGCCCGGCATGATCGCGCGCGGCAAACCCGGCCTCATCATCAACACCGGCTCGAAGCAAGGCATCACCACCCCGCCCGGCGATCCCGCCTACAATGTCTCCAAGGCCGGCGTGAAGGCTTTTACGGAAGCCCTCCAGCACGAGCTGCGCAATACCAGGGACTGCCGCATCACCGCGCATCTGCTCATTCCAGGCTTCGTCTTCACCGGCCTCACCGCCAAGGGCCGCACCGAGAAGCCCGCCGGCGCCTGGACGCCGGAGCAGACCGTGGATTTCATGCTGGCGCGGCTCGAGGCCGGCGACTTCTACATCCTGTGCCCGGACAATGACGTGCCCCGCGCACTCGACGAGAAGCGCATGCTGTGGGCCGCCGGCGATATCATCGAGAACCGCCCGCCGCTGTCGCGCTGGCATCCGGAGTATGCGGATGCGTTCGCGAAATTCGTGAAGGGAGAGTAACTAGCACACCCTCATGGTGAGGAGCGCGCCCTTGCGCGCGTCTCGAACCATGCAGGCCCCGCTGCCGCAGCTCGGCCTCTATCCTTCGAGACGCCCGCTCAGCGGGCTCCTCAGGATGAGGGGTTAGAGTCTTCGCGCACGGCAAGTTCGGGCGAACGACTCTACAGCGTCTCCTGCTTGTGCCCGCAATTCTTGCAGGCGAACTTGACGCGGGTCTGGCCCTTTTCCGCCTGCACCCGGTTCGGCGCGCCGCACTTGCCGCAGACGGCCTCGATGCGGGTGGTGCCCTGCTTGACGACGATGGTCTTCTTTTCCATCGATTCGCGGATCAGGCGCTCGGCCTCCTCACGCAGGGACTGTTTTGACAAAGCTCATCTCCGGCTCTGGAAAGCGCGAGAGCCATATCGCACCTGCGTTCAAATCACAATCGGCAAAGCCTGCTCTGACCTCGACAATCACGTGCCAGTCCTCGGTATGCACGAGAAGGCTCTCGGCAACATATGGGCGCAACGCCCTGCCATGACGGCTCGACTGCATTTCGCAGACGATGCCGCGATTGTGGCAAATGACCGGAAATACGGCGGGCGGCGGATGCTCGGCATCAGCCGCCCTGCGTAGAGCGCTCCTTTCCCGCTCTGGTCTCCTCAAGCCGCCTTGGACACTTCCATCAGCAGCCGCTCGGCCTTGGCGTCCTCGATGCGGTTCACGAGACGGCTGCTCTCGTGATTGTCGCGCACAGTCTTGGTCAGCGTGATGCAGGTCTGGATCAGCATGACGATGCCCATGGTGAGATAGCCCTTCATCCAGAGGTCGATCGGCAGGAAGAAGATGCCGATGGCGACGAGGAAGGCGGAGGCTGCGAAGGACGCGTAAGTGAAGCTCACCCAGGCGCTGCTGTGGGGCTGGCCGTTCTGGTTCATGATGGTCTCCTGTTGGTTCGAATGATGATTGGGTTCGAGAGATTGGATGTGAGATCAGGCAGTCGGCATGCGCTTGGACTTCAACCGCGCCAGCACATCGTCCGCGGTCGTCTTGAGCCGGGGGCCAAAGCCCTGTTCGGCGAGTCTCTCGGCGGTGGCGAGCGGACCGGTGGCCGCGTCGAGCTCGACCAGGGCATCGTCGGCGGCCTGGGCTTCCATCTGCCGCTCGCGCAGACGCCTCAACGTGCCCTCCGCCTCCGGCAGCGTGGATTCGTAGGGACGTGCAGCCTCGATGCCGCCGCGACGAAGCGAGCGCACCGCTTCCGAGGCGCGGGCAATACGGCGGCCGCGGTCGAGCTCGGTGATGCGGGCCTGCGCGCTGGCGACGTGGCGCCTCAGCCGCGCGATCTCGGTCGCGAACAGCGCGCGCGCCGTCATTGCCGCATCGCGATCAGCCTCTAAGCCCGCGATGGCTTCAGCGGCATCCTTGGCGAGGTCTTCGCGGCCGCCGTCGAGCGCCGCAACGGCACGGGTCTCGAGGTCGGCGATGCGGGCATTCGTCGCTTCGAGCTTGCGGCCCTCCTGCTGGTCCTGCGCGATCGCCAGCGCCAGCGTGCGCTTGCTGCGCTCGACGGCCGCGGCCGCATCACGCATCTGCTGATCGAGGATCAGAAGAGCAGTCCGGTCTTCCAGTTCCTCGCCCGCAGCGGCCACGCTGCCGCGGAAAAGCGTCACTACGGTCTTGAACATTTGTTTCTCCCTGTTATGAGCATCGCTCACGGATGCTTTGTAGCATATCTTGAGCAACGCTCAAGATATTTTTGAACGATGTTCACGAATCAGTAAATAGATGTCTAAGGCCTTGGAACGTCGAGAGAAACTTCGAGCCGATCTGATCCTGGCGGCGGAGCGGATGATCGCTGAACGAGGATTGGCGGGCCTGAAGACACGCGATCTTGCCCGCGAGATCGGCTGCGCCAATGGCGCGGTCTATAATCTTGTGGCCGATGTCGACGAATTGATCCTGCGCGTCGGCTCGCGCACGCTGCTTCGGCTCGACGAGGCGCTCAGCGCGGCGGAGGGCGTTGGCGAGCCGTCGCCCCAGGAGGCGCTGGTTCGCATTGCCATCGCCTATTGCGATTTCGCCGCCGAAAATCTCCAGCTCTGGCGCGCGCTGTTCGAGCACCGCATGGAGGCCGACAAGGTCGTCCCCGACTGGTCGATCCATGACCAGATGCAGCTGTTCCGCCACATCTACCAGCCGCTGGCCGCGCTGCTTCCAAAGCGCAGTCCGGAGGAGTTGAGCATCACCGCGCGCAGCCTGTTCTCGGCGGTCCATGGCATGGTGGCGCTGGGGTTGGAACAGAAGTTGGTCGCCGTGCCGCTGCCGGAACTACGCAAGGAAATCGCAGGCCTCGTGCGCGCAATGCTGGATGGGCTGGTCGCCCACGCAGAGTAGGGACAGCGCGGCGAAAGCATCGGCGGAGGCTGACTAAAATTTCGCCTGTCGCATCGCTGTCGCCGCGCCTAGCCTTCGCAGCGAGACGTCCCCTCACCTCTCTCCCGGAGCCCTCCATGCCCCTCCTCGTCCGCGGCGGCACCGTCGTCAATCACGATCATTCGCGCCGCGCGGACGTGCTGATCGACGGCGGGACCATCGTCGCGATCGGGGCCTCGCTCGATGCGCCCACGGGCACTGAAGTGATCGACGCCGGCGGCGCCTACGTCATCCCTGGTGGCATCGACCCGCATACCCATCTCGAAATGCCGTTCATGGGCACCGTCACCGCCGACGATTTCGAATCGGGCACCAAGGCGGCGCTCGCCGGCGGCACCACCATGGTGGTGGATTTCTGCCTGCCCGATCCCGGCCAGTCGATGCTTGCCGCCTATCAGGACTGGCGCCGCAAATCCGAGAAGGCGGCCTCCGACTACGGTTTCCACATGGCCGTGACGTCGTGGTCGAAGCAGATCCATGACGAGATGAAGACCGTGGTCAAAACCTACGGCATCAACACCTTCAAGCATTTCATGGCCTACAAGGGCGCGCTGATGGTGAATGACGACGAGCTCTACAACTCGTTCGCGCGCTGCGCTCATCTGGGTGCCATGCCGGTGGTCCATGCCGAGAATGGTGACGTCGTCGCCCTGATGCAGGAGGCCTTGATCGCGCGCGGCGTCACCGGCCCCGAAGGCCACGCTTACTCACGGCCGCCGGAGGTCGAGGGCGAAGCCACCAACCGCGCCATCATGATCGCGGACATGACGGGCACGCCGGTCTACATCGTGCACACCAGCTGCCGCGAGGCGCATGAGGCGATCGCGCGGGCACGCGCGGCCGGAAGGCGCGTCTATGGCGAACCACTGATCCAGCACCTATTGCTCGACGCGGATGAATATCAGAACAAGGACTGGGATCATTCCGCGCAGCGCGTGATGTCACCGCCTTTCCGCGACAGATCGCATCAGGACAGCCTGTGGGCCGGCCTGCAAGCCGGCTCGCTCCAGGTGGTCGCGACCGACCATTGCGCCTTCACCACCGCGCAGAAACGGTTCGGCCTCGGCGACTTCAGAAAGATCCCGAACGGCACCGGCGGCCTCGAAGACCGCCTCGCACTGCTATGGACCGCGGGCGTCGCCACCGGGCGGCTGACCAAGGAGGAATTCGTCGCGGTGACCTCGGCGAACATCGCCCGCATCCTCAACATCTATCCGCGGAAAGGTGCTGTCACCGTCGGTTCGGATGCCGACATCGTAGTGTGGGATCCCAAGGCGACCAGGACCATCAGCGCCAAGCGGCAGATGAGCCGGATCGATTACAACGTGTTCGAAGGCTTTTCCTGCATCGGCGGACCGGCGGCGACGCTGTCGCGCGGCCGCATCGCGTGGAAGGATGGGAGCTTGCGCGCCGAGGCTGGCGACGGCCGTTATGTCGAGCGGCCGCCATTTTCGCCGGTACATCTGGCCAATTCGACCTGGAAGAAGCTGACGGCCCCGCGCGCGGTCGAACGCGGCGCGGTGACGCCGTAACACCCCTCGCCGCGCAAAGAGCTCAGCCATCTCGGTTGCCTGGCGCGGATGCACGCCGCGTTCAATCGCCACTCGCGCGCGAGGCGGCACGCGCTATCTCAAGTGTACTTCTGGCGAGTAAGGCGGCTCGCGCCTGCTCGGGTGGGGAGCCTCTTTCCAGCCGCGCCGCGCTCGCGCGCAGCATCGCCACGTCGAGCTTGCCCTGCCGCAATCCGTCCAGCGCGCAGGCGAAGACGCGGTAGAACTGCGCACCGTCATAGGCAACCAGCAGCAGATCGACGCCGGCATTGATCGCCTCGACCACGGACTTGCAGACGTCGTGTTGGTAGATCGCGCCCATGACGAGATCGTCGGTCATCACCACGCCCTGGTAGTTCCAGGTGTCGCGGGTGATCCCTTCGACGACGCGTTTCGAATGCGAGGCGGCGCGATCGGAATCGACGGCCGTGAGCGTGACATGACCGACCATGAGCGCGCTGCGCGAATGCGATAGCACCTCGCGAAATGGGAGCCAGTCCGTTGCTTCCAGCTCCTTCACCGGCGCATCGAGGTTGGCGCTGAAATGATGGGTGTCGGTGCGGACGCGGCCAATGCCGGGAAAATGCTTCAGCGTGGCACCGACGCCCGACTCCTCCAGCCCGCGCACATAGGCGCTCGCGATCGTGCTGACGACAGCGGGATCGGTCGCAATCGCGCGTTGGCCGATCAGCGTGTGGAAATCGAGGCGGTTGCGCCTCGTCGGCGGCTTCAGGTCGAGCACCGGCGCGAGATTGAGATTGACGCCGAGGCCCGCGAGCTCGCGCCCGTGGATACGGCCGAACTCTTCGGCTTTGGCCTGCTGGTCGTCGGGCGCGAGCCCGCTGAGCGTCGCCAGCGCAGGCACCTTCGTCAGCGGCGGCGCGAGATGTCCCACGATGCCGCCCTCCTGGTCCGCGGCGACGACCAGCGGCGGCAGGCCGGCGGCGCGCCTGATATCCTGGAGCGCCGTTATCTCGGCACGCAACGCCTCGACCGTCCGTCCCCGGATGTTGTGGCGCGTAACGTAGACGCCGCCGACCAATCCTTGCTCGGCGAGGCGTGCAACTTCTGGAAACGACGAATAGCCGACCATGAAGTGAGGCCCGAGCTGTCGCGCCTCAGCGGGGCTCGCGGCGAGGACATCGTGCTTGCGCAGCTCGAATTTCAGATGCGCAGCAGACATCAACAGTGGCGGCAGGCACCAGAGCATGACGAGCAGCTTGCCGGCGATGCTGCGCCAGCGCCCTCTGCGCAGCAGGACGATGACGATCATGATGCTTGCGACGACAAGCGCGATGTTTCCGGCGCCACGTAGCACGAGCAGATAAGGATCGTTCTTGTTCGCGGCCACGAATGCGGCAAGAGGTGCGGCAAGCCAGAGCAGGATGAGACCGATGCGGCGGATCAATCGCATGATGCATCACGTGCGAGTGGCAAATGCTTCGCACCTATCAAAGCGATTTGCGCTATACGAGCGGCAAACGCGCGCCTGCACGAAAACTGCAAAAGACTCCTGAAACCGTGCAGACGATGATCGCGGCTTCTGCACAAGCATCGTTCAGACTTCGTGATGCCACATCCACGAAAGGTCTCTTGGACATGACGAGCCTGGCTTCGACGATAGCAGCGGACCTCCAGCCGATCAGGCATTCCTCGATTGCGACCAAGCTTGGCTGCACGCTGGCGCTGGATGCACTGGCCGACTGGCTGTTCTACGGCGAACGGATCGGGCTGTCGCTGACGCTCTTTGCGATCGCGACGGCCTGCGTATCGATGCTCTTCAATCATGCCGCGCTGGATCCGCGGCGCGCGTTGATCGCCGCCGTCATTCTCGTTGCTGGCCTGGTACCGGCGATCGAGGAGCTCAACACGCTTTCGTTCTTGATCCTCGTCGCGGCGCTGCTCACCGCACTATTGCTTACAACCAGCCCGGAGACGACGGGGCTCGGTGACCGTGCTCGCGCGCTACGCAACTTCGTCCTGCTCGGTCCCTTCAGGTTCTTTCCGGACGCCCTGCAGATATTCAACATGTCGGCGTTCACCCGCGGCATCGCGCTGTGGCTGCTGCCGGCAGCGCTCGGCACCGTCTTCGTCGCGCTGTTCGCAGCAGCCAATCCGGTCATCGAGCAATGGGTGTCCCTGCTCAATCCGAAACTCATCCTCCAATTTGTCAGCATCCCGCGCGTGCTGTTCTGGGCCTTGATGCTGGCGCTGGTCTGGCCGTTCATTCATGTGCGCTGGCGGCGCAAGACGATTGTCACCACGACCGTTGCCGATGGTCCCGTGCCGCCGCCGCTCCCGTCCCAAGTCTCGGCGGAATTTCTCGGTCCCTCCACCATCCTGCGCTCGCTGATCCTCTTCAACCTGCTGTTCGCGGCACAGTCCATTCTCGACAGCATCTATCTCTGGGGCCACGTGGCGCTGCCTGACAATTTGACCTATGCGTGGTACGCCCATCGCGGCGCCTATCCGCTGATCGTAACCGCGCTGCTCGCCGCCGCCTTCGTGCTGGTGGCGATGCGGCCGGGCGGGCCGGCCGAGAAATCGAAGGTGATCCGGCCGCTGGTCTATCTCTGGGTGGGCCAGAACGTGCTGCTCGTCGCCTCCTCCATCCTGCGCCTCGAGCTCTACGTGGACATCTACACGCTGACTTACTGGCGCATCGCGGCCTTCATCTGGATGGGGCTGGTCGCGCTCGGACTGGTCCTGATCGTGGCCCGCATCGCCCTCAACCGGTCCAACCAATGGCTCGTCGGCGTCAATCTGATCGCGCTCGCGATCGTGCTCTATGGTTGCTCGCTCGTGAACTTCGATGCCTTCATTGCCGACTACAATGTCGCCCACAGCCGAGAAGCATCAGGTCAAGGCGTGCAGATCGACATCAACTATCTCCTGACGCTCGGGCCGCAGGCGCTGCCCGCCATCGACAAGGCCATCTTGCTGCGGTCTGGCACCCCCGAGAGCTGCCTTGTGTCGCGCCGCGACCGCCTTGTAGAACAGCAGCGCCAGGATCTGGCCTGGCGAAGCTGGGGTTTTCGCAACTGGCGGCTCCAGCGCAGGCTGGACGCCCAGGCGAAAGCTCAGTCCGGCAGCCAACCGGCAGGCTGACGAGCTAGCGGAGAAGTTCTTGGCGCATCGCATTCTCATCGTCGACGACGAAGGCCACATCCGCGAGGTCATCCGTGTCGCCCTCAGGAAGGCCGGCATGGACGTGATCGAAGCGCGCGACGGCAAGGAGGCGCTCGCCCGCTTCGCCGCCGACAGGCCCGACCTGATCGTGCTCGACATCGGCATGCCGGAATTCGACGGCCTCGACGTCTGCCGCGAGGTGCGCAAGAGCTCCGACGTGCCGATCCTCTTCCTGTCGGCGCGTGACGAGGAGATCGACCGCATCCTTGGCCTCGAGATCGGCGGCGACGATTACGTGACGAAGCCGTTCAGCCCGCGCGAGCTGGTGGCACGGGTCAATGTGATCCTGCGCCGGCTCAGCCCGCGCAATGGCGAGGCCAAGGCAAGTCCGGCCGCACTGTCGCAAGGCGGCCTCCTGATCGATCCCGAGCAGCATGTCGCGACCTTCGCCGGCACGCCGCTGAAACTAACGGCGATCGAGTTCGGCATCCTGCGCGCCTTCCTGACCCGGCCGACCTCGGTGTTCAGCCGCGAGCAGCTGATGCGGGCGGCCTACCAGCTCAACATCCAGGTCTCCGACCGCACCATCGACAGCCACATCCGCAACATCCGCGCTAAGCTGGCGGCGCTGAATTGCGAGAACGTCATCGAGACCATCCACGGCGTCGGCTTCAAGCTCGGTCGCTGCGAGAAAGAGGCATGAGCTCAGCGCCCGACAAATGGCGGCCGTCGCTTGGGCTCGTCATCTTTACGGTGCTGACCACCGTCGCCGTGCTGCCGCTGGTTGGCCTGTTCTTCTTCCGCCTCTACGACAACCAGCTCATCCGCCAGACCCAGGCCGAGCTGATCGCGCAGAGCCGCGTGCTCGCGACGATCTATGCTCAGGAAGTCATTGCAAGGCTCGACAGCGGCCTGACGCTCGGCGCCGAGGTGCCGCCGGGCGTGCTGCCCGATCCCGGCGACCAGGTCACGCCGATCCGTCCCGCGCTCGACCTCACCGCCAATGATTTGTTGCGGCGGCGGCCGGATGCGCAGGCCGCTCCCCGGGCGGCGGAGCAGGCCTATGTCGAGATCGGCGCAAAACTGACGCCGATCTTGCGCGAGACCCAGAAGGTGACGCTGGCGGGCTTTCGCATCCTCGATCCGCAGGGCGTGGTGATCGCCGGGCGGCAGGAGGTCGGGCAGTCGCTCGCCCACATCGAGGAGGTCGCGGATGCGCTGCAAGGGCAATACCGCGCCACCTTGCGTAACCGCGTGCCGGACAAGCCGCCGCCGCCGATCTATTCCTTCAGCCGCGGTCTTGGCGTGCATGTGTTCTCGGCGATGCCCGTCATGGTCAACAACCGCGTCGCCGGGGTGATCTACACCACGCGGACGCCGAGCAACATTTTTGACCATCTCTACCAGGAGCGGGCGAAGTTCGTGCTGGCGGGGCTCGCCGTGGTCCTCGGCACGATCGCGATCGGCCTCGTCTTCTCGCGCACCATCACGCTGCCGATGCGCGAGCTGATCGACCGCGCCGCCAGAATTGGCCGCGGCGACCGCGAGGCGTTCCGGCCGCTGCGGCATTACGGCACGCGCGAATTCGCCCAGCTCTCGCACAGCTTCCTCGGCATGGCCGAGCAGCTCGCGCGTCGCTCGGACTATATCGCGACGTTCTCGGCCCACCTCACCCACGAGCTGAAATCGCCGCTGACATCCATCAAGGGCGCGGCCGAGCTGCTGCAGGATTCACTTCAGGGCAAATCGGGCAGCCTGACGCCGGCCGAGCAGACGACGTTCATCACCAACATCCTGTCCGACACCCAGCGGCTGGAGGCAATGGCGCAGCGGCTGCGCGAGCTCGCCCGCGCCGAAAGCCTGCCGCAGAACGAGCGCACCGAGCTTGCGCCCGTGATTGCCGATCTCCAAAGCCGGTTTCCGGAAAGCGCGATATCGGCCAGCGGCAGCCTCGACCGCGCGATCGGCATGTCCGGCGAGAAGGCGCTGATCGTGCTGTCGCATCTCGCCGACAATGCGGTGCGGCACAAGGCGAGGACGATCAGGCTGGAGGCGACCTTCGAGCGCACGACCCTGCTGCTGACGGTGAGCAATGACGGCGAGCCGATCTCGGCGCCCAACCGCGACAGGATTTTCGATGCCTTCTTCACCACCCGCCGCGACCAGGGCGGCACCGGGATGGGGCTGGCGATCGCACGCGCGGTGATGGCGAGCCATGGCGGCTCAATCAGGCTCAAGCCGACCGACGAGGGCGCGGTCTTCGAGCTCCAGTTTCCAGCTGCCTAAATGGCGAACACCCAGGCGGCGACGATGGCGGCGATGGTGACGAGACCGGCGATGGTCCAGCCGGCGGCATATTCCAGCTCAGGATGACCGGTCGCCCGCATGATCTCTGCCGGATCGGCGGTATGCTTCTCTGCCATGACAGCCTCGCACGTTACTTCCCGCGTCATATGTAAGTCGCACCAGTCGCCATTAGGTTCCATCACGGACGTGCGAGGAAATCTTATCGATGCCGCGGTCGAGCAGGACTTGATCGGCCGCATCGCAGCATTGCCGCTCCAGCGCTTCCAGTTCGGCGCCTTTGAGGGCAATCGCCGAGCTGCCACCGGGCGGCGTCCGGCACGTGCTGTGCCGGCCGTCCAAAACAAAAACTGCGAAAACAACCCCATGCACAGTAGAAAGCCGTTTCCGGCGCGAGGCTGGACGACGCCGGGCAACGCCTTGACGGATCGCAATAAAAAAGCCGCGCGGCGCAATCGTCCGGGGCCGCGAACTTGCGTTGCAAAAGCGGCCACGTGCCGATCAAAGGTGCCGTGAATTCGCCTCAAGGCCAGCTGACTAATGAGGCGAATTGAAAAGACAGGCCAAACCGGCGAGCCAATATGAGGCCCGCAAGGCCGGCACGACGATGAAGAATTATCTGGCATTTTTCCTGCTTTTGACCATGACCACGGCCTCCGCGCATGGACCTTTGCCGGCCAGGCTGTCGCCGCCGTCCGATCTCGTGCAAGTGGGCCTCACCGATTCCGACACGACTGCCGGCGGCACCGCGCGGCTGTGCGAGCAGGTCACTTTCTCGCGCGGCCTGCGCTACGGCGAGAGCGAAGCCAATGTGCTCGATGTCGCGACCAGCGCGACCAAGGCGGATACGCCCCGGCCGGTGCTGCTGTTCGTGGCCGGCGACACCTTCACCGGCGACCGCGCGGCGCCGGAGCTGGCCCGGCAGATCCAGGACCAGGCGATGTGCTTTGCCGCGCGCAACGACATGATCGGGGTGCGCGTCAACTATCGCCTGGCACCTTCGGCGCCCTGGCCGGCTGGCGCGAGCGACGTCGCGGCGGCGCTGTCCTGGGTTAACGGCAATATCGACTTGTTCAACGGCGATGCCCGCGAGATCGTCGCGGTCGGCTACGGCGCCGGCGCCTTCCATGTCGCGTCCCTGCTGGCGCATCCCGAGCTTCAGGCCGACCGCGCCGATGTCGCCGCCGTCGTCCTGGTGTCCGGCATCTACCGCGCGGGCAAGGACGCGAGCGACAGCGAGAAGGCCTATCTCGGTAGCGACGCCAGCCAATATAACAAGCGATCGGTCTTCCCCGGCATCCTCAATGTCGACGTGCCGATCCTGCTGGCTTGGGCCGCGGACGATTCCGCCGGCGTCGTCGCGCAAGGCGAGACACTGAAGAAGACGCTCTGCGGCGCCGGCCATTGTCCGCGCAGCACGCTGCTGCGCAGCCGCGACGGCATCGCGAGCGCCTTTGGCCTGGACGGCTCCGGCGACAGCCTCGCCGAGCCGACACTGCTGCTGGTGCATCAGCTCGAGGCGCGGGGGCTGCCGTAGCGGGCCTGACGGCAGTGGGGCTATAGAGCCGGGGTCTCCTCACCTCTCCCGCTTGCGGGAGAGGTCGCGCCGAAGGCGCGGGTGAGGGCTTTCTCCTCTGGAGGATTGTCCCGTTGCGGAAACACCCTCTCCCCAGCCCTCTCCCGCAAGCGGGAGAGGGGGCGACCTTCCTCGCGATCACAACGGGGGCTCAATCCGGCAAGCCCGATCGGCCTCACGCCGGCTTGAGCGATGCCAGCGCGCTTTCCAGCAGCGAAAGGACTCGCGGCGCGTCAACACACCTGCCGTTTTGGCTCAATGCTCTGCAACATCAAACCCGGCGATCAAGCCACACGATTGACAAAGGCTTGACCTACATCAACCAGCCTTGGTGGGGATTGAGCCGACCGTTTCGGGGGCCAACATCAAGGTGTCGAGCATGCGCGTCACCGGCAGGCTGCTGTTCGTTTTGATCGTTGCTTTGGCTTCGCTTGGGGCGATGTCCCTGCAACATGCGGAACAACCCACGACCGACAAGGAAATCCGCATCGGCAATGTCATGCCGTATTCGGGACCGCTCTCGGAGTTCGGCGCCATCGGCCAAGCGGAGGCCGCCTATTTCGACATGATCAACGCGCGTGGCGGCATCAACGGCCGCAAGATCCGCTTCATCACGCGCGACGACAATTCCGATCCCGCGACGGCGCTGGAGCTGACGCGCAATCTGGTCGAGACCGAGGACGTGCACCTGATGTTCGGATCGTTCGGCACGCCCGGCAATCTCGCCACGCGCTGGTATCTGAACGAGAAGAGAATCCCGCAGCTGTTCGCCGCCTCCGGCGACGAGGAGCTGAGCCAGCCAAGCGCGTTTCCCTGGACCATGGGCTGGCAGCCGTCGTTCCGGTCGGAGGGGCGCATCTACGCCAACTACATCCAGGCCTATTATCCCCGGAAGAAGATCGTGGTGCTCTGGCAGAACGACCAGTTCGGCCGCATGCTCTACAAGGGCATCCAGGAAGGCCTTGGCGACCTCAACCGTCATGTCCTCGTCGACATCGCCTTCGACATCGCCGACGAACATCTCGACGGACACGTCTCGATCCTCAAGCGCGCGGGCGCCGACATCTTCGTCTTTCTCGGCGTGCCGTCGACGGCATCCAAGGTGATCAAGCTGGCGGCCTCACTCAATTGGCATCCGGTCTTCATCGTCAACGATGCCTCGGCGTCGATCGCCAATGCGATGGCGCCCGCGGGCCTCGAGAACTCCGCCGGCGTGATCTCCGCGGCCTTTCTGAAGGATCCGAGCGATCCCGCATGGAAGGACGATGCCGCCATGAAGGACTGGTTCGCCTTCATGGACAAATACCATCAGGCCGAAAGCACCAACAGCAGCGCCGCGCTCTACGGCTACGCCGCGGCCGAGGCGCTGGCGCAGGTGCTGAAGCAATGCGGCGACGACTTCTCGCGTGACAACATCATGCGTCAGGCGGCTTCGCTTAAGGGTTATCACCCCTCCGTCGCGCTGCCCAACATCAGGATGAATACCTCGCCGAGCAACTATCTGCCGATCAAGCAGATGCGGCTCGTCCAGTTCGACGGCCGTTCCTGGCAGCCTTTTGGTGAGGTGATCGAGACAGCGTTCACCGAAGGCGCGGCAAGGTGAGTTTACCTTGGTGTGCCGCGGTGAGAGCTGGGCGCTTACCCTCCCCTGGAAGGGGAGGGTAAGGAGCGCCACATGGCGCACTCTCTCTGGAGGAGCGAAGGCTACGCACGCCCTCACGCCTTCACCACGGCAGGGCCGAGATTCGAGCTTGATGCGGCGCGCCTGGCGGCGCAGCAGCGAGAGAAGCGACAGCCCGCTGCCGGCGGCCAAGCACCTTTTCGTTTGATCACGGATGCTTAAGATCGGCGCCGACCTGCATCCGCTGCGCCGGGAGAGACCCATGACCGAGACCATCCGCATCAAGCGCTTCCAGGCGCGGCCCGTAATCGTGCCGATGAACCTGCCGCTCCAGACCTCGACCGGGGCGGTCGCCAAGGCGCCGCTGGTGCTGATCGACTGCGAGACCGACCAGGGCGTGCGCGGGCATGCTTATCTGTTCTCGATCACGCCGTCTGCCTTGAAGCCGCTGACGGCCATGGTCACCGAAATGTCGGAGCTCGTCGCCGGCGACGAGCTGCTGCCGCTCGAGATCGAGCGCAAGCTGGCCCAGCGTTTCACGCTGCTGGGGCTCGCCGGCCTGCAACGGCTGGCGCAATCCGGCATCGACATGGCGGCATGGGACGCACTCGCTCGCGCACGCGGCCTGCCGCTGGCGCGCCTGCTCGGCGGCGCGCCAAAGCCGGTCAGGGCCTACAATTCGAAGGGGCTCGGCATCATGCCGGCGGGCGCGGCAGTCGAGGAGGCGCACAAGCTGCTGGCCGAGGGTTTTCGGGCGGCAAAGATCCGCGTCGGCCGCCCCGATGCGCGGGAGGATCTCGCCGTCGTGCGCGCGGTGCGCAAGGCCGTCGGCGATCAGGTGACGCTGATGTGCGACTACAATCAGGCGCTGACGGTCACGGAAGCCATTCGCCGCGGCGAGATGCTCGACGACGAGGGCCTCACCTGGATCGAGGAGCCGATCCGCCACGACGACTATGAGGGCTGCGCCCGCATTGCGGACGCGCTGCGCACGCCGGTCCAGATCGGCGAGAATTTCGACAGCGCATTCTCGATGCAGGCGGCACTCTCCGCGGAAGCCTGCGACTACGTCATGCCTGATGTCCAACGCATCGGCGGCGTCACCGGCTGGCTGCGTGCCGCGGCGCTGGCGCATGCCGCCGGCATCGAGATGTCGACGCACCTATTCTCTGAAGTGAGCGCGCATCTCTTGTGCGTGACGCCGACCGCGCATTGGCTGGAATATGTCGACTGGGCCGACGCGGTGCTGTCGACGCGGCTAACGATCAAGGACGGTTTTGCGCTTCCAAGCGAGGAGCCCGGCAACGGGATTGCGTGGGACGAGGCGGCAGTCGCCAAATATCTGGTCAGCTAATGGCGCCGACCGCCAGCGCCGGCGTCGTCCTGGCGAAAGCCAGGACCCATTACCCCAGGGAGGAGTAGTTTGGCGAAGACCGGCTGCTCGGTACTGCGAGCGCTCACAATCGAGGGATCACGCGGTATGGGTCCTGGCCTTCGCCAGGACGACCCTGGGGATGATGTGCGCAACTATTCATCGCCGTGGTAGGCGCGGTAAAGGGCAGGCCCGCGTAAGCCGCCCCCTTGCTTTGCAGGACGCGACGTCACGCGAAGGAAAAGCCGGGCTTGCCGCGAAGAAAGCCGTTGGCAAAGGCGACGCCCGGGTAAAGATCGGACAAGCGGCGGCTTGCGCTTTCGGCTGAGTTGCGTCCGTCGAGCACATCGCGAAAGATTCTGGCAACACCCACCATGTCGCAATCCTGCGGCGACAGGCGCAGCGAGCTGATTCTCGCCTCACGCAATGCAGGGACGTCTCCGACGAGATTGGTGCAGGCATGCGACAAGGTCTGGACGCCGTTGATCGTGAGGAACTCCTGCTGGTCCAGCGTCTTCAACGCGAGCCCGTCCGGGTCTTTTTCGCAGACGAAGCGGCAATTGTCCTTGGACAGCTTGTGAAGCCGCGCATGGTAGCAACGGGCGGAGATCGCCAGTGGCACCCGGCCGAAGGCGAAGATCTCGATCACGGCCTGGGGCACCGCCGCGGCAATCACCGCCGCTGACGAGATCGGCAATTCCGGCGGCAGGCAGATGCGCGCTGCGCCTTGCCGGACGTGAAAGGCCGCGCTGGTCTCGTTGTAGATGTTGACGTAGGGCCCGATCGCATGCGGCCGGCCCTTGATCGAGCGGAGGCAGGTCAGATCGTTCACCTCGACCAATGCGCCGTCAGCCGCACAGAGCTCCTCGGTCTGACGCCGTTCGCGCCGCAGCGACACCAGGATCAGCGAACCCAGCAGGACCTGTTTGCCGGCACGCTGGAGCCGTTCGATCACATCAGGCAGGTGCTCCGCGAAGAACGGCGAGCGTTTCGAGCAGACGACCTCGCCTACGGATACGACATCGACCGGCGCCTCGTCGGCAATCCGGAAGTAGAAATCGCGCCAGCGTTCCGGCGCCCAATTGTAGAGGACCGGGCCGAGACTCAGCTGCATCGGGGCTTCTCTCATTGATGGCCGGTCGCCATCGGTTGCGATCATCGCCATTAATCATCGCCATGTCTTGCGATAGGCGCCGAGCGTAGAGGCCTGGCCTTCAGTGAAGGGCCGCAGGCTCACGATGTCCGCTTCGCCCCCCTGCTCGATTGTATCGAGTGCGCGGCGGAAGTGACGGACCACGCTCTCGATATAGGCCCGTCCGCGCTGACGCCCCTCGATCTTCAGGGCGGCAACGCCGGCGCTTCGCAATCCCCCGAGCAGCGTCGTGGCATCGAGGCTGACCGGGTCCTCGAAGATGTAGCCGTCGCCATGCACGGTGGAAAACCGCCCCTTGCAGAGGGTCGGATAGCCCGCGGCCTCCTGCGGGGCGAAGCGGTTGATGGTGAAGCCGCCAAGCCGGGACGTCGTTCCCTGCGCGGTCTCCTCATAGGCCACATGGCTCGCCGGCGAGCAGACGCCCTGCATGTTCGGCGATTTGCCGGTCGCATAGGACGACAGCGAGCAGCGCCCCTCGGCCATCACGCAAAGGCCGCCGAACACGAACACTTCTGTCTCGCACGTCGTCTCGCGGGTGATTTCGGCGATCTCCGCAACGCTGAGCACGCGTGGCAACACGACGCGGCGCGCCCCGAACGTCTCGACATAGAACGCGATGGCATCGGGATTTGCGGCGGCGGCCTGCACCGAAACATGAAGGCGCTGACCCGGATGACTCTTGGCGACGTAATCCATGAGCCCGATATCGGCGACGATCAGCGCGTCGGCTCCGGCATCGACGGCATCGTCCACGGCGCGCTGCCAGAGCGTCACGGACGACGCCCGCGGAAAGGTATTGATGGCGACGAGGATGCGCGCGCCGCGTTCATGGGCGAACGCGATTCCCTTGCGCAGCTCGTCGCGGCTGAAGTTCAGGCCCGGAAAATTGCGCGCATTGGTCTCGTCGTTGAAGCCGCAATAGACGGCGTCCGCCCCCGCATCGATGGCGCTGCGCAGCGCGGCCGGCGTGCCGGCGGGACAGATCAGCTCCATCACCTCTGCTCCTGCGGCGAGCCGGTCAGCCTGTCCCGCGCGGCCTCGAATGAGCGCCTCACCGGCTCGCCCAACGGACCGAACAGGGACGCCAGCTCCGTGGCGAGATCGAGCCGCGCATCGTCGATCGCATTGCGCAAGGCCAGCACCGCCTCCATGTCGCCTTCGATTCCGAGCTGACGCGAAAACATCAGCGCGTCGCCGTCGACCCTGCCCTCGACCAGAGCAAGCAGGTTGGCGAGCGAGGCAGAGACATAGGCATCCAGGCTTTGCGGCAGCTCGCGCACCACCGACAGAAGCGGCGGCGCGGCCTCGACGATGAAGGCGAACGGCAGGTCGACCGGCCTGATCCCGAACCGTGCGCGGCGATGTGGTCCGAGCCGGTCGAGCAGTCCGGGATTGCGCCTCAATATCCGCGCGAGGAAGCCACCGAGGGCGAATTGCAACGGCAGCAGCGGCAACGGACGTATCGCCAGGGCGAGAAGTGGCGGGATTGTCGGCAACGAACCGGACGCGACGGACGAATGACTCATCCCGTCATCTGATCCGATTGTGCGCAAATGTATTTGAGCGGGAACAATGAAGATCGAAATCACGCCGGCTAGCTTCTGCTTTTTCAGGAGACCGTTCGCTTGCAACGTGACGTTCCGCGCTTCGGCGAACTATCCGACTTCCTGCACTTCCTCGAAGGCAAGGGACAGCTGCGACGCATTCGCGAACCGGTTTCCGTGGTCCATGAGATCACCGAGATCCACCGGCGCGTGATCGGCGAACACGGCCCTGCACTATTGTTCGAACGCCCGGTCAGGGCCGACGGCGCTCCATCCGAAATGCCGTTGCTGACCAATCTGTTCGGCACGGTGGAGCGGACCGCCTGGGGCATGGGCATCACGCCGGATCGGCTCGAAGAGCTCGGCGCATTGCTGGCCGAGTTGCGCGCGCCGCGTCCTCCGCATGGCGTCCGGGATGCATGGCGCAAGCTGCCGCTGGCCCGCGCCGCGCTTGCCACGCGGCCACGGTCGCGCCCTGCGGCGCCAGTGCAGGATCGCGTGGCGATGGGCGAGGACATTGATCTAGCAAAACTGCCGGCGCAGATCTGCTGGCCGGGCGAGCCTGCACCCTTGATCACCTGGCCGCTGGTCATCACCGCGCCGCCGGAATCGCCCGTCGCGGACCAGGAAGAGAATGTCGGCGTCTACCGCATGCAGATCCTCGGTCGCGACCGCGCGATCATCCGCTGGCTCGCCCATCGCGGCGGCGCCCGGCATCACCAGCAATGGAAGGCACTGGGGCGCGACATGCCGGTCGCGATCGTCATCGGAGCCGACCCCGCGACGATCCTCGCCGCCGTGCTGCCGCTGCCGGAGACGATATCCGAGCTGCGCTTCGCAGGTATCCTGCGCGGCGAGCGGCCCGAGCTGACGCCGTGCCTGACGATTCCTCTCGCGGTCCCCTCCGCGGCCGAGATCGTCATCGAGGGTCTCGTCTCGGCAACCGAGACGGCCGCCGAGGGCCCCTATGGCGATCACACCGGCTACTACAATTCGGTCGAAGCCTTTCCCGTGCTTCGGGTCACCGCCATCACGTCGCGCCGACAGCCGATCTATCTCTCGACCTTCACCGGCCGCCCGCCGGACGAGCCGTCCCGGATCGGCGAAGCATTGAACCGGCTGTTCGTGCCGCTGATCCGGCAGCAATTCCCCGAGGTGGCCGACTGCTGGCTGCCGCCCGAGGCCTGCTCCTACCGGGTCGCGATTGCTTCCATCAGGAAGCGTTATCCCGGCCAGGCACGACGGCTGATGTTGGGCTTGTGGTCGATGCTGCCGCAGTTCAGCTACACCAAGCTGTTGATCGTGGTCGACGATGACATCGACATCCGCGACTGGCGCGCCGTGATGTGGGCGGTCGCGACCCGCAGCGACAGCTCGCGCGACCTCGTCACGCTCTCGGACACGCCGATCGACTATCTCGATTTCGCCTCGCCGAAATCCGGCCTCGGCGGCAAGCTCGGAATCGATGCCACCACCAAGATTCCGCCCGAGACGGAGCGGGCCTGGGGCGAGCCCCTGATGATGGATCCAGCCGTGGTCGCCAGGGTCGACAAGATGTGGCCGGCGCTCGGCCTCGGCGCAATGGCTGGACCTCAACTGCGCGAGACCGCATGAGCGCGCGGCATGGCGTGGTCGTCGGCATCAGCGGCGCTTCGGGCGCGGCCATCGGCATGCGCATCGTCGAGCGGCTGGCGGAGAATCCGCACTGTGCGGTGCATCTCGTGATCTCACCGGCGGCCGAGCGCACGCTCACCGAGGAGGTCGGCGCCGGCGCGCTGCACCGGCTGCGCGCCCTTGCCTTCCACGACCATGATCCTGCCGACATCGGCGCCAGCATCGCCAGCGGCTCGTTTCCGGTCAGCGGCATGATCGTGGCGCCGTGCTCGATCCGCACGCTGTCGGCCATCGCCTGGGGACATCTGGACAATCTCTTCGTGCGCGCGGCCGACGTGCAGCTCAAGGAGCGGCGGCGTCTGGTGCTCCTGGTCCGCGAAAGCCCGCTGCATCTCGGACATCTCCGCGCGATGCTCCAGGCGACCGAGATCGGCGCAATCATCGCGCCACCGCTGCCGGCCTTCTACCTGAAGCCGCAGTCGATGGCCGACATCGTCGACCAGATCGCCTGCCGCGCGATCAACCTGCTGGGCCTGCCCGACGTCTCGGCGCCGGCGTTGAGATGGCACGGGCGTGACGCCGACGATTCATAGGCATCAGCGTGCGGCCGCGTTCAGATCCATCGTCTCGAGCAGGCTGTTCTGGCGCCAGTCGATGAAGGCATCCTTCAGACGGCTGATGATTCCGGCGTGCTCGGGCATGCCGAAGAGATTGTGCCGTTCGAGCGGATCGGTCGCGAGATCGAACAGCTGTCCGTCCTCGGCGCCGTGAATGAACACGACCTTCCACCTGTCGTCACGCACCATGGTGATCAGCCTTGCGCCGGTCATGGCGACGTCGCCGGCCTGCTCGCTGAACACGAAGCCACGGCCGGCCCACTCCTCGCCCCTCAGCGCCGGAAGCAGGCTGCGGGCCTGGAACGGCTTCGGATGCTGTGCGCCGGCGAGATCCAGAATGGTCGGGGCGAGATCGAACAGCTGGCACTTCCCGGCAATTCGGCGCCCGCCGGTGAACCGTCCCGGTGACCAGACCAGCAGCGGGATGCGGGTGACGGGCTCGTACATCGACCATTTCTGGCTGAGGCCGTGCTCGCCGAGATTGTCGCCGTGGTCCGACATGAAGATGACGACGCAATTGTCGAGATAGCCCCTGTCTTCCAGCGTTTGCAGGAGACGGCCGATCTGCTCGTCGATCATGGTGACGTTGGCATAATAATGCGCGCGCAGGCGCCGCATCTCGTCGTGCGTCGGCGCGAGCTTCCATGACACCGCGTCATGGTCAACTTCGGTGTCGTGGCGACGCTTCTCCTTCAGATAGGCCGGCAGCCCCTCGATCTCGGCCTCGGTCGGCTGCGGCACCGGAAGGTCGTTGCGCGCGAGGTAATGTTCCAGATAGTCCGGCAGCGGATCATAGGGCGGATGCGGTCCGGGCAGGCCGATCTGCATGAACAGCGCCTCGGGCTTGGGTCGGGTCTCGAGCCACCACATCGCGGTCTCCGCGACGAAGATGTCCGGATGCAGCGATTTCGGCATCTCCCAGGTGAACGCGCCCATGCGATCGCCATAATCCGGCAGGCTGCGATAGCCGGCACGCGACGGCTTTGTCAGCTTGTGGGCGGCAAAGGCCTTGTCGAGCTCGTCGGCGAACCAGCGGCCCTCGAAGAAGCGATCCTTGTTCTCGACGACGAAACGCTCGTGGAAGCCGGCCTTCGCATCGTAGGGGATCGTGTGCATCTTGCCGACATTGACGCAGTGATAGCCGGCCTCCGCCAGATTGGTGACCCACGTCTTCTGCCAGTGCTGCCCGTTCTTCAGCACGCCCGAGGCGTGCGGATAGAGGCCGGAGAACAGCGCCGCGCGCGAGGGAACGCAGCTCGGCGCGTTGATGAAGCAATTGTCGAAATAGACGCCCTCACGCACCAGCCGATCGAGATTCGGCGTCTTCATATAGGGGTGGCCGGTCGCCGCGATCGTGTCGAAGCGTTGCTGATCAGTCATGACCAGGACGATGTGGGGCTTTGTCACGATGGTTTTGTCCCGCGCGGCGTTGATCTGGGAGAAAATATGTCTGACATAATAATTCTTGTCAAACCTGCCGCCATGGGATTATCTTGTATGTGACGGCCGGCATTCTGTCGCCGCGTCGTCAGCACCTGAAATAAATCAGACATTTAACTTCTCGGAACCGGGTTCATCGTGGCCAAGACCGACAGCAGCGATAATCCGCAGGCGAGCGCCCAGGTGGCCCGCGAGGTGGCACGACTGATCCTGACCGGAGTGTGGCGCGAGGGCACGATCTTGCCGCGCGAGGTCGAACTGGCCTCGCGCTTCAACGTCAGCCGCGCCTCGATCCGCGAATCGCTATCGCTGTTGAAGGCGAAGGGATTGATCGCCTCGAAGCAGAAGGCCGGCACGCATGTCCGCGCGCGCTTCGACTGGAACATGCTCGACGAGGAGCTGCTGAACTGGACGCTGTCGGCGCTGCCGACGCAGGAGTTCGCCAAGCAGATCATGGAGGTCCGCCGCATCGTCGAGCCCGAGGCCTGCGCGATCTGCGCGATGCGCGGCACCGATGAGGATTTTGCCCGGATCGAACGCGCCTATCGCGGCATGGACGCGGCCGGCATGGACCGGCTCGCCTATGCCGAGCCCGACTTGCAGTTTCACCGCGGCATCCTGATCGCAACGGGCAACGACTTTCTGATCGCCTTCGGCGCGACGGTCGCAGCAGCCTTGCGGATGTCGTTCAACCTGTCGACGACCAATCCGGGCGCGCCGCGAAAGAGCCTGCCCTATCATCGCGCGGTGCTTGACGAGATCTGGGCGCGCAATCCGGACGGCGCGCGCCAGGCCATGCACAAGCTCATGGATCTCACCGAACAGAACATCGTCTCGGCCCTGTCGCGCCAGCGAAGGAAGGATGCCGAGGACGAGAACGCCCGCACCAGACGGGCGCGTTGAAACCGGCAAACAATAATTGGGAGGACATGATGAAGAACGCATCGCGCGGAAGTTCGCTCACCCGCCGTAAACTCTTGCAGGCCAGCGCCGCGACCGCGGCGCTTACGGCATTTCCCGCGCCGCTGATCGCGCAGACGAAACCGTTTGCCGGCGTCACGCTGCACGGCGCCTCGTTCCAGCACCGCTTCTTCACGCTGCTGCAGAAATACATCCCCGAGTTCGAGGAGAGAACCGGGATGAAGGTCGATCTCCAGCTCTCGGCCTTCCCGGTCTACAATCAACAGGCCAATCTCGAACTGTCCTCCGGCGGCTCGGCCTATGATTTCGTCAACGTCACCTTCATCCTGGCCGCGCGCTGGGTCGCGGCGGGATTGCTGGCCAATCTCGACGAGTTCACCGGCGATGCCAATCTGACCCCGGCCGAATGGAATCCCAAGGACTTCGTCGAAGGCGCGCAGGTGCCCTACCGCGACGCCAAGGGCGCGACCTACGGTTATTCCTGGGAAGGCGGCGCGATGCTGATGGGGCTGTCGCGCATGGACCTGATGGAGAAGAAGGGGCTGAAGATTCCGAAGACGTTCGCCGAGCTCCAGCAGGTCTGCGCCGAAATCAACGGCACTGACGGCGTCAGCGGCATCACCGCGTTCCAGCTGCATCACTGGAATCTGCCGCCGTACATCCAGGGCTTCGGCGGCAACATCTTCCGCAAGCCGCCCTCCGACATCATGCCGGCGTTGAACACGCCCGAGACCATCCAGGGCATCGAATTCTATGCGAGCCTCCTGAAGAGCGCGCCGAAGGGCGTGTTGACCTACACCGAAGACCAGGCGCGGCAGTCGGTGCTCACGGGACGCGCCAACATCTTCATCCATTCCAGCGCCTGGGTGACGCCGATCCTGCTGTCCGAGGAGAGCAAGGTGAAGGAGACCTCGCGCGTAGTGCGGATGCCCGCGGGACCGGTGCATGACCACCCCGCCTCCAACAGCCAGGGGCTCGGCATTCCCAAGAACGCCAAGAACAAGAAGGCGGCGTGGGAATTCATCAAATGGGCGCTCTCCCCCGACATCTCGATGCGGCTCGTCAAGGAGCACGGCCATTCCTCGGTCTGCCGGCGCTCCATCATCACCAGCGAAGCTTATCGCAAGCTCAACACGATCAACGGCCAGGATCTGGGCGCGCTCTATCTGGAAGTGCTGGAGCTGCCGGCCAAGGGCGAGAACTACATGGCCTATCGTACCGTGAAGGAGTTCCCGATCGTCGGCGACGTGCTCAACAAGGCGTTCGAGCAAGTCGCAACCGGCCAGCTGCCCGCGAAGGACGCAATGAACGCCGCGCAGGACCAGGCGATCGCCGCGCTCCGCCGTGCCGGGACGCGGCTTTGAGCGAGAGTGGAATTGACGCGGAGCGCCGCGGCTTCATCGCCTGCGCGCTCACGCCGAGCCTGATCGTGCTGTTTGCGGTCGCCGTGCTTCCGGCGATCTATCTCGTCGTGACCAGCCTGACGCCGTTCCAGTTGACGGCGCCGGGCTCGGCGACCGATTTCAGCGTGCCGCTGCGCAATTACGGCCTGCTGCCCGGCGATCCCCGCTTCGTCAATTCGCTCTGGGTGCAGGCAAAACTGTCGTGCTGGGGGGTGCTGTTCCAGGTCCTGCTCGGCATGCTGCTCGCGCTGCTCCTCAACGTGCCGTCGCGCTTCGTCGAGTTTGCCCGCACCTTCTTCCTGATCCCGATGGTGCTGCCGCCGATCGTCGTCGCGGTGATCTGGAAGCTGATCTACACGCCCGACATCAGCCCGCTCTATTACGCCGCGCAGCTCCTCAATTTCACCATGCCGGCGCTGACGTCCAGCGTCGATTTCGCGCTGACCTCCATCATCATCGCCGACACCTGGGAATGGCTGCCCTTCACCTTCCTGATGGTGCTGGCGGCGCTCCAGACCATTCCCGACGAATATTCGGAGGCCGCCCTGGTCGACGGCGCCAGCAAGCTTCAGATCTTCTGGTACGTCACCCTGCCCTTCATCACGCCGATCCTCGTCATCTCCGGCATGTTCCGCCTGATCGACAGCGTGAAGGCGTTTCCGTTGATCTTCCTGCTGACCAGCGGCGGTCCGGGCACGGTCACGGAAGTCACGAACTACTATGCGTATCTCCTTGCCTTCGACACCAACGAGATCGGCTATTCCAGCGCGGTCACGGTCGTGATGCTGCTGCTCGTCGCCGGCATCAGCCTTGCGCTGGTCTGGATGGGGCGCCGGCGGGAGGCGATGGCATGAGCCACCATTCCGGACGCCGCGCGACGCCTGGGCGGCTGGGCGCGATCACCATGACGCTGCTCGTCCTGCTCTCGCCGTTTCTGTGGCTGCTGCAGATGAGCTTCAAGTCCAACGACCAGATCCTGCAATTCCCGCCGCCGCTGATTTTCACGCCGACGCTGGAAAACTACATCTCGCTCTGGCACAGCGCGTTCTCGGCCTCCTTCGTCAACAGCCTCTTGAGCGCCTCGCTCTCGACCGCGCTCGCACTGCTGTTCGGCGTGCCCGCGGCCTACGCGCTGTCGCGCTGGGCCGGGCGCGGCAAGCATGCGCTCTCCTTTGCGATCCTGGTGACGCGCATGGCGCCGCCGATCGCCTTCACCATTCCCTTCTTCCTGTTCTATCGCTGGATCGGGCTGCTCGACACCATCACCGGCCTGGTGCTGGTCTACACCAGCTTCAACCTGCCGCTGGTGATCTGGATGATGCAGCCGTTCTTCGACACCATACCGGTTTCGCTGGAGGAAGCCGCCCTCGTCGACGGCGCGCGGACCCGCACGGTGTTCACAAAAATCGTGCTGCCGATGGTGACGCCCGGCATCGCCGCGACCGCGATCCTCTGCTTCCTCTACGCCTGGAACGATTTCTTCTTCGCGCTGATCCTGACCCGGACCAATGCACGCACCGCGCCGGTCGCCGTCGTCAACTTCATGAACTACGAGGGCTGGGAATGGGGCAAGATCGCCGCCGGCGGCTCGCTGGTGATGGCGCCGGTGCTGATCTTCTCGCTCGCAGTGCGCCGTTATCTCGTCTCCGGGCTGACCGCCGGCGCGGTCAAGGGATGACGCCATGAAGCTTCCGACCGGCGCCTCGCGCGTCGTCTTCATCTTCGCCCATCCCGCCGGCCATGTCGGTGCGCCCAGATACTACACGCCTTATTTCGAGGAGCGGGGCCTCGACTGGCACATGGTGCCGATGGATGTGCACCCGGACGATCTCGCCAGGACAATCCGCACGCTGGCGAAATCGCCGAGCACCGCCGGCTTCAACCTGACCATGCCGCACAAGCCGGCGGCGTTCGAACTCTGCGACGAGGTGGGACCTGCCGCGACATTCGAGGGTTTGGTCAACACGATCCGGATCGAAGCGGACGGAAAGCTGGTCGGGGAGTCCTTTGATGGCGGCAGTTTTCTGAACGCCGCACGCGAGGCCAACATTTTCGATCCCGAGCGCCGCACTGTCGTGATCGGCGCGGGCGGCGCCGGCCGCGCGATCTGCCACGCACTCGCCGCAGCGGGCTTGAAGCGCCTGCGCATCCTTAACGAGGTGCCCGCTCCGGTCGAGTTGCTCGCGGCAAAGCTGCGCGGGCAATTCCCCGATCTCGATATCAGCCTCGAGGAGCGCTTCGACGACGCCGGCCTCTGCGTCAACGCCACGTCGCTGGGCCTGCGCGCGAGCGACGCGCTGCCGATGGATCCGTCGAACCTGCCGGGGGATTGCGCGGTATTCGACATCATCGCCGCCCGCCGCACCGAATTCATGGAAGCCTGCGCGAGCCGCGGCCTGAAGGTCGTCGACGGCGTTACGATGATCAAGCATCAGCTCCCGCTGCAGACGGCGTTCTGGCGGCTTGGACGGTAAGTCAGCTGCTGATCGCGACGCGACCGAGGTCTGAAGCGGCAAACGCTCTCATGATGATCCGCCCGGATCGCGCCGGTAGCGGAAGTCGCAATGAGGGGCGCCTTGCATGATGGTTTGCGTGCGCGTGAGCCTGATGTCGGGGCCGAACCCTTCCGCGCTGGCAAAGTCGGCAGTGCAGATCAGGAGGAAGCCGAGCTCGGGCTCGCCGAGCGCCTTGTAGAACTCGGCATAGGCGCATCGCTTCACGTCGAATGCGAAGACGTCCTTCGACTGCTCGATGACGTCATAGGCGAGCGCGTCGTCGCGGGCATAGGTCTTGAAGGCGGACGCGACCGCCTGGCCGAGGTCCGCCTCGTTCTCGTTCAGGTTCTTGGCTTTCCAGAATTCCTCGCCGAAGCCGCGATAGAGATCGCCGAGCGCCTTGCGCACCAGCGCGTTGGCGCGCGCCTCGCCGAGCTCGGCCTGGAGCGCCCTGACCAGCGGCACCAGCACCTGCGCCTGGATTTTTGCCTGTTCGATGACGGATATGCTCATCGCAAACTCCCGTCGCGGATCAAGGGGAGCGTAGATCCTATGGGTGACGGGCGGCGACCACCAACTCACCCAGAAGATCGACGACTGCGGCAAGCATAGCCGCGATAGCGACGATTGGCTAACTTTGCGCAGGATAAACCAAACGGCCGTCAGCCATGACGCGCGCCGCCGGATTCATCTCGGCCTGTTTGACCTGCCCTGGTCCCAGAATGTGAAACACGGTCTCGCCGGCGCCGAGCAGATAATCAGTGATGATGCGGCGGTGACATCGCCACCACAATGTTTCCGCGCACATGATGGCGCAGCGCTGCGTCTGCCCGAGATCGCGCAAATGAGCGAGACCTTCGTGAAAGGCCGCGCTCATGGCGTGGTCGGCATAATTGTGAAAGCTGCCGTTCTGCCAGAAGGCATTGGTCTCGCGCGGCACCTCGCGCTTGCGGCTGCGCAGGCCGCCGAGCGAGGCGATATGCTCGTAGCCGATCGAAACGGCCGCGAGCGACTGCGGCAGCGTGTCGCGATTATACTGCGGATTGGTGCGCGAGCGGGGCACGGTGCGAACGTCGGCCAGATATGTGATCGAGCTGCCCTGCAACAACTCGATGAACTCCTCGATCGCACGCGTGGCATGGCCGATGGTGAAGAAGGGATGAGCCATGGGATGGCTTGCTCACCTGACGTTCGTCAGCTCCGCAACAATCGCAACGCCTTTCCCTTGTGCAGGGCGACGTGGTCGGTCTTGTTGCTCTTGATCTCGTATTGCGGGTCGTCCGGCGTGGCGTGGTGGACGTAGCCCTTGTAGTCGACGTCCTCCGTGTGCACGCGCAGGATATGGCCGCGCACGCGCCCGGCCTCGGAATTCCAGCTGACGTGGTCGCCGCGCTTGAAGGGCTTGCTAGAGGCTTTCCCGGAAATCTTGGGCATGGCGAGCCAATGCCGAATGGTGTAGGGGTGTTCCAAGGTAGCGGAGCTAGGCGCCTCAGTCCGTCTACGCTCTTCGAGCTACGCCGGACACGCTTCGCCCTATGGATCTTGGCTGTGCCACGGCGAAGCCGAAGGCGAAGCGTGGTGGGCACGACAGGGATCGAACCTGTGACCCCTACCATGTCAATGCTCTCCAGTGCTCTTATGCTGAGCGTGGTGCCCGAAAACTCGAACATCTCTAACCAGTTAGCGGACCCTAACGGTTAGGATGATCGTAAGCAAGCCCCCCGCACTGAGCAGTCAAGTGGGACCAATTTGGGACCAGTATTGCACCCGCGTGGCTATGCCGGCCAGCCGGTCAGTTTCGAGACCATCGCTTCAATTGCCTTCGCCCGTTCCGTAAGGAAGCCGTCGTAATCGTCTGCCAGCGCAGCCTTGAAGGCTTCAGGCGTAATCAAGTTTGAGGCCAGCACCTCATCTAACTTGGGCCCAAGAGCGTTTGCGACCTCCTTCAGGTAATCCGATGGCGCCCGATTTGTAATTCTCTTGTTGCTGGCAGCCGTCAGCATCACAAAGTTTGCCAACACGTTGGCCTTCCTCACGGAGACACCTCTGCTCTTGAGGTAGTCGCGCGGAAAGAAATGATGAAATTCCTTTGTGTTGCCGTGAAAAAGCGCGTCGCCTGTATCAATTTTCTGGGAGGTTAGCAGATCGTGGGGCCGACGAAAGGCAAGCAAGAGGATCAGTATTTTCGAATGCGCCGCATTTGATCTGAATTGCTGAGTGATCCAGACGCTCGATCCGGGATTTTGTACTTGGGTGTCGATCTCAGCCGATTGCCCACCCGCGAAGTTTTGTACGGCTTTCTGATCCGACCCCATGTTTCCAGTGTTCCACCCGCCGAAGTAACCAGCAATGGCGGTACGCCAAAACCACTGGCGCACTGCCGCCAATTGATCAGGTGTGAAGTGCTTCACCAACCGAAACACCTCTGCGAGGACTACCACTTGGTTGACGTAAGGAACCTGCTTGTCGGACGGAATGTGCAGCTCAGTCGCCATGAAATCGACGGCACGGCTGTATGCGTCCTTTGCGGCTGCGACGGCAGCCTCCAAGTGCTCTGACGAATGCTTTCGCAATCCGTCAATGCTTGCCTCCGAGAAACCGCCCCCAGCGGCAGCGGAGATGCTTCTCAGGATCGCCTTACGCTCGATCCCCCCGAAGAACTTAGCCGTGAGCTCCTCGCTGATGTCAGCGATTGCATCCATGAGGTCGAAACTCTCACTCCAAGTCGCAGCTCGCATCAGATCTACTATGGTTAAGGGCGTTCCCCGGCTATTTATCCGCTCGAAGATAGGTGCGACCGCTTGGATTGACATTTCGTGCAAAGTAACGGTCGCGACCTTGTAGTCCTTGAACCGATCAAAGAGCTCTTTTGCATGAGCTTCGAGTGCGGCCACATCCGTGCCGGTGAGGGTCTGTAAGCTCGATACGTGCTGAAAGTACGCGGACGGGTCCCTTATCTTATTCAGGCGAACCTGATGGAGAGGCGGATCATCAAGCGTGTTGAGATGCAGAAATGCCCTTGTTCTCAAGTCGTAAGCCAAGTTCCAACGGCTGTCCGGTTCTTTGCCTTGCCAGTACAGTGCACCGCAGATGGTCGATAAGCGTTGTTGCCCATCCAGCAAGTAGTTCACGGGGTAGTCTTGTTGGGTAGGAGCAATCTCTAAGTCAGCGATGTTGCGTTCACTGCGCAGCACCTCGCGACTGCGCCACAGCAATACGCTGCCGATAGGATAGTTGTTAGCTATGCTGTCGAGCAGATCGATTATCTGGTGCTTTTCCCAAACAAAATCCCGTTGAAACTTCGGGAGGAGGATGTCGCCCCGAAGTATCCTGCCAGCGAGCTCCTCTATGCGGTCAACAGTCGGCTCAGGCGCTCGCGAAGGTGTGCTTGAACCCGCGCCTGTGGTGGACGCTGCTGTTGTACTCGGCTGCTTGCTCATCGGCCCCCCAGTATTCTTGTGCGCAAGACTTATCCCAAATCGGCTTCCGAGCGCCACTACTTCTGGTTCGATACGCACAGCAAGGGCTCGGACAGGTGGTCCCTTCGCCTTGCATGGCCCCAGCGACCTCCATGGGGTGCCATCACCTCTCCCGGCAGAGGGTAAGTGCGAACACAGGGCATCCCCCGCGCTCTGGTTCGTGAGCCAAACCGAGCAAGACATCCGTAATCTGTTTGCTTCGGAAGGTTGCTCCTGCGAGCCACTTTTCAACCTTCGAAGCGTCCAAGAACATCTCGTCGGTGGGTATGACCAGGATATATCGCTCGTAGGGTCCGCCTTTCAGTTTGGCTTGATCTTTCTGATCGATCCGCCGCTGGAGAGCTTGGACAAGATCAGTCTGTTGCCAGACAAAGTAAGCCTCCGGCTTGCCCGGCTCCGTTCCCGCAGCCCGTTGCTTCAGCGCCTTTAGGGAGCGCTTCAATGTCGGCTCATGGACGAGCTCTGTAACTTCAACCGCAGCTCGGCGACCGTCGATGTCGCCCTCACAATCCGGTGGATCATCTTTCCCGCGAGAGACAAGATCACGGACCTCCAAACCCGCCCGCCCCAGTATTTCGCGAGCTGCACCCACCTCGCCTATTGGCTTGTCCTTCCAAGCCCAGAACCCATTCCAAGGGCGAATATTCGTCTCGATGATCTCCGCAAGGCTACGGTCATCGTCTTCGTCGGACATCTCGCTTCCTGCTCCTTTGCTGATCAAACCGTATGGGCTCACTCCTCGCCGTTTTCGAAATACAGCAAAAATCTGTGAGGGGTGCGCTCATCGTGGGCTGGCGGCTTCCCCCCGTACCTCATCTCGGATGTCGAGCATGTCAAGCGGTCAAGCTACCGGGCAAAGGTTCTGGGCTGCGGTGACGCTTTGACGCTCGGCTCGGCTCGGCACGGCACGCATCCGTAAAAAACGAGGCCTTGCAAACTATTCGTATTATGACCATTATACGAACAGTCTTTCCAACAGGGGCGCAGGAAATCATGGCGAAATCGCATCTCAAGCTCGTCACGCCAGCCACCGAAAAACGAACAGTCACGCCCAAGCGCCGTCCCAACGCCGAATTGCGCAGTCGCGAACACCTGACCGAGACTGAGGTTGACCATCTCCTCCAGGCGGCGAAGCAGAACCGCTGGGGTCACCGCGACAGTACCATGATCCTGGTCGCGTGGCGGCACGGCCTGCGGGTGTCCGAACTGGTGGACCTGCGCTGGGATCAGATCGACTTCACCAGCGCCACCCTGCACGTCCGCAGGGTCAAGCAGGGCACTCCCAGCACCCATCCCATTGTGGGTGACGAACTGCGGGCCTTACGCCGCTTGCAGCGGGAGCAGGAGCCGAAGTCGCCCTTCGTGTTCACCAGCGAGCGGGCTGGCCCCTTCACCACTGCCGGGTTTGCTCGCATGATGGAGCGAGCGGGCATCGAGGCCGGGATACCCTTCAAGGTCCACCCCCACATGCTGCGCCACGCCTGCGGGTTCGCCCTCGCCAACAAAGGGCACGATACGCGGGCGCTGCAAGCCTATCTGGGGCATCGCAACATTCAGCACACCGTGAGGTACACCGAGCTATCACCGACCCGGTTCAAGGCCTTCTGGAGGAGTTGAGACCGCGCGGCGAGGGCGTAGCTGCAAGCGCCATAACTGTGGATGCCCGCTTAGTCCTCGAACACGGCTCATTATGGTATGCTCGCCCAGAACGGCGGAGCACCGGGGCGATGGAGGAGTTGGTAAAGAAGTTCGCGGAGTATCTTGGCGATCCCTACGTCGCGTCGGTCGGATATGCCTCGTTGGCATACGGATTGTTTCACTGGTTGGACGAAAACGCATCGGATGAAGCGAAGGCCGCGCTGGCGCGAACCATGAGGTTCAAAGACTACAAGAACGAGCAAGTCGCGTCAGCGTTGGTCGAAGTATTTGATCGAATATACACGTATCCGCTGTTGAGTTGGCGGGCATTCTTCCGGTCGTTTCTATTTACGACCGTAGTTTTTGCGATCTATCTCTTTGAGTTCGTGTCGCTACCGCCGGTCAGCCGCTACCTTGTCGCCGTTGAGTTCTTCAACCTGCTCTTCAACGTCTTCTCAGATTACCTGTCCCTCTTTGTGATCAGGCCTTTGCTGACCCGAAGCGGCACGAAACCCGTGGTGGGGCTCGCGCTCGGTACTGTGAGTGGGGCAGCAATCGTGCTTGGAGCTAATACGCTGCGGACATTATTTATACCGCTCTATCAGCTACACTTCGACTTCTCTCATTGGGCGTTTATGCTTCGCCTCTTCTTCCATTCGCTCTTCTCCTTTGCGTTGGAATACGCATGGCCTGCGATGGCAGTTTTTGTCTGGTTGCCGCTGTTCGCGCTCGGCATCCTGATCGTCCGCCTCTTGACGCCCTTGACGTGGATAGTCGGAAGAACGCAGTGGTTCCTAAAGGAGGGGAAGGAGCATCCGTTGAAGGCGATTGGATACGTCGCGGCTGTTGTTGTTTTTGTTGGCACAGTTGCTGGGCGAGCGGTCTTCGGCGCGTAAGGTCGCGAGCGCTTACATCGATAATCTGATCAGTTTCGCATCCGTTTCAACCGCCAGCCTTCTTCCGCTCCAGCATTTCTTGCTCGACTTGGTCTGCAAGCGCCGTGAGGCGATCAGCGAGGCGGTCAAACAGTTCGCGCTTGGCCTTGTCGGTAGCGAGATCGCGGATCAGGGCGCATGCGTCTTTTTGATCGACAGACGCGACGTGATTTCCCGATCAGTCTAACCCTATCTTTCCATTGATGAAAACCCATCGACCTATCCACATGTGGAAGTATCTCAGCAATTTCAATTACTTATAGACAGACGGGCCTGCTGTTACTATAAGCCGCTTGAGAACATTTCCCGCGCTGAGCTTGCTCGATCCGAGTTTGTCTTGGTCGCGTTGCGCCTGACCACAGCAGTTTGTGTCTGTCTGTTGGGGTATGGCCGCAGAAACCAGAACTAAGGTCTGCAATGAAACCACGCTGCCGCGTGAACGGCTGCGCGAACGCTCGCGCCGGTCACTCACTCCTCTGCTCCAAACATCGATCTCGCAAACGCCGTCACGGCCATGAAGAACAGCGGACCATCAGCAAGAGCGATCTGAAACCGTTCATCGAGAAGGTTCAGGCCAGAATCGCGAAGCAGCCCGATGCCAAGCTCTGGTCTGTCCTTGACCAACGATGGGACATAGTGACCAGCAAATGGCGAGCAGAGCTTCCTACGACGATCTACCGCTATGTCCGAGCGGGAACGAAGGAACTGGTGCGACTGGCCGACACCGTGTCAGGCCGAGATGTCGCGGTCACCGTCATCGCCATGTACCTCCTCCAGGCGAACGATCCTCGCCTGTTCAGGAACGAGATGGGCTTCCGAACCCAACTTGTCAGACGGGTTCGAACCCTCTCCAGCACCAGCTTCTCCCGCTGGAGCGGGGCCAGCGATGGTCGTGAGCGACGAGCCATGAAGGAGTTGGAGCCGAGAACCGTTGAGTATCTGAGCGCCCTTCTGGTGAAACTGTTCGGCCCCGCTGGAGTGCGGGTGGCGCAGCTTGAACGGCGGGAGGAGGAGGAGCAGCGCAAGGAACAGCTGGCCTTCTACGAGGCGCTTGGGGAGGTGGAGTGAGATGCTTGGTCCTCACCTAAACCCCCTCAACATGCTGATCTTCTTTAGCACGGTGAGGAGTTTTCGACCTCGCCCCTTCTCCATCCTGCAACCCACTCGTCACCCTCACCAGTCTGGCTTATGGCCAAGCTGCTGGTTCCGGGAGAACCAATGCTGAAAGCGTTAGAGAACGCATACGAAGCGGCCATTCAGAAGCAGGCGAGGCTTCGCAATCGCGAGATCACGAAGTTTGACAGGGAGGTCTCGCAGTCCATTTTCACGGCTGGCCTCTTAGCAATCGAGGACAGTGATCGCGGGGTCGCTCAATACAGGGTCGTGTCGGCCCCGACAGGGAGCGGCAAGTCCAGTTATACGCAGGCTTTCGCCAAGGCTTTCATCGAGCTCCGTCCCGAAGGCTCGGTTCTCTTCCTTGTCGAGACGATCCAGCAAGCGGACGACATGTACCGAGAGATGTCAGCCCTTCTCGGAAAGGCGAACGTCGCTATCTGGACCAGTGCCCATGATAGCCGGACCTCGCGAGACACCATCGAACATCAATACGGGTTTGTTCCCGAACACCGTTTTTCGGTCGATGATCTCGCCGACTACCCTGCTGTCATTGCCACCCACCGGTTCTACATGGGGTCGCGAGCCGAGAAAGCGACAGTGTATCGAGGGAAGCCTCGCAAGCTCACATTCGTCGATGAAAAGGCGGCTGACGTTACCATCTTCGACGTAGATACCGGGCTGATCAAATCAGTCCGGGACAAGTTGGCGGAGAAGCACACATCGGATCTGGAACATGTTCCTCAATTGACCAAGTTGCACAACCACCTTGAGGCGCTGTGGCAATCTGCGACCAGCAAAGCTTCGTTCGATGAGATACTGCAAGCCGGGAAGATCGACCTGAGTTGGTTCAACTCCGAACAGGCCAACGATTACATTGCGTCATCTGACGACCAGGTGAAGCATGTCTTCGGTTTCGGACGAGCGCTGGCTAAGGGCTTCGCCTTCCTGTCCCGCTATGACGAGTATGGAAAGGGAGCGCGGTTCGTCGGTTATGAGATGAACATGCCGCTCAGACCGGGCACCATACTCCTCGATGCTACAGCAGACATCGATGGTGTCTCACTACTGGTCAACAACCGTAAGCATGTGGAGGTGCCACGGGTCGATTTCAGCAAGCTTACGATCACCCACATCGAGCCGGATATCCCCAAGGGATACACCGTCAGTGAGATCATCAAGCAAGCAAAACTAGCGAAGCCGTATGCGCGGTGGATCATGGAAACCATCAGTCAGAACAGCCAGCCCGGCGAGAGAGTGTTGGCCGTTGTCCATAAAGGGCTGTTGGACCACGAATACCTTCCGAACGCTCAACGGGACTCTTCCAATCCGTTTGACCTCGATGGGCGAAAGGTGTGCTTCATCCATTGGGGGTCGGGGATCGGTTCGAACCGCTGGAAAGATGCGACCGCCGTGTTCCTGTTCGGTGAATTTCACGTACCCAAGCGAGCGATGGTCGGCACCAGCTTGGGACTGAAGGAGGAGCAAGCGACTGCATCTGCCCTCGCCCCCTTTCAAACCCCTAACCCAAGAACCAGCCAGCTACGCTGGATACGGGAGGGTCATCTGTGTCGGCACATGAAGCAACTCGCTATGCGAGGTAATGCGAGAAACATCGACGGCAATGGTGTCTGCGGCGAACAGCGTCTCTACGTTACGGCGGAGTTTGATCGGCTCATAGAACACAAGGACAGAGTGTTTCCGGGTGCCAAGCTACTCAGCCAAAGCAAGCCGGAGACCAGAAAGGATGGAGGCGTAAAGGGGCTACTGTCGCTTCTGTACAGCACGGATGCGCTGGAAATAACGACCGTCGAGCTTAAGAAGTTGACTGGAATTTCGTTCCAGAACAACAAACTCCGGTATCTCTCAAACCCTCTGGTCGTAAAGGCAATGGAAGACACCGCCTTCACGTTCGTGGCCGGGAAGGGCCGGGGCAATCCGGGGCGCTTTGTTCGCAACGCTTCATTGGCAGCATGAGGAGCTTGGTCCACTCAGTAGCTAGACGGCACCCTCCCCTCGTCCCACGCTGCGATTTTCGAGCCTATGCCTGCCCCTGCTCGTCCAATTTCGTTTTGATCTTCGACCTCATCGCATGGCCGTAACGCAGCAACATCCTCGCGTCCTTGTGCCCGCTCTGGCTGGCGACTTCTGGCAGGGTGAGGCCCATTTCAAAGAACCGGCTGATGGCCTCATGCCTCAGGTCATGAAAGCGCAGGTTCTGACCGTCGAGACCCGCTCGCGTCCTGATCCGACGCCATGCACACTTTGCGGCTTCCTTTGAGATGGGAAACAGGCGTCCGTCCTGACCTGCTTGTTCCATCAACTTGGCGAGAATGATGACGGCGGCCTGCGTGAGAACGATGGTACGAGCTTTGTTGTTCTTACCCGGTGGCACGTACAGCTCCCGCCTATTGGTGCTGACATGCTTGACGACGATACGCAGCATCTCGCTCCGACGCATGCCGGTTTCCTTGCCGAGCCTCATCATCGGCTCGATCAGCGGGTTGCGAGCAGCCCCCACAGCTTCAATCAGGCGGTCCCATTCATCGTCATCGATCCGGCGCTCACGCTCGTCATCCTCGTTCTTGAGGTTCAGCGCGGCGACCGGGTTGCTCGGCATCGGAACCTCCCATTCCTTGCGAGCGATATTGAACATATTCTGTACAGGGTTGAGCTGTCGCCGAAGTGTGTTGTTCTTGACCACCTTCAATCGCTCATCGCGATACCGCGCAAAGTCTGCCGTCGTTAGGTCGCAAAGCCGCTTCTTGCAAATTGGGTGACGCAGAAAAGCATCGAGGATCGTGGTCTCCATTTCCGCGCCCTTCTTGCGGACTGTAACCTCGTCCCTGTACCGCGTGACCAAATCAGCCAAGGTGATTTGTGCAAGCTTCTTGATGTCGGGAGGCAGCTCTCGCCGCTCTGCCTTCGCCTCTGTCTGCCGCGCCCATGTTTGGGCGTCTTGTTTGACGGTGAAGGTTTTGGTCAGGGCCACGCCGTCGCGGCGAACACGCACCTGCCATTTGCCTCTGCGCTTGCGGATGGTTGCCATCCAAACATCTCCTGCTGAGTGGGACCAATTTGGGACCAGCAGAGATGTCGAGGATCTTCGGAGGACCGAACGAAACGACGGAAATCTACGTTAGATCAAATTCTTACGCAGATGGTGGGCACGACAGGGATCGAACCTGTGACCCCTACCATGTCAAGGTAGTGCTCTCCCGCTGAGCTACGTGCCCTAGAGGTCGTCTAGATCGGGTGGGGTCCCTATAACGGCTCAGGGGAGCCGGCGCAAGGACGGAAGGGGGCCGATTCAGGCCGCCAGCATCTTGTTCACTTCGCTGACCAATTCGCGCAGATGGACGGGCTTGGACAGCACCTTGGCGTTCTTGGGAGCGTCCGAATCCGAGTTCAGGGCCACCGCGGCGAAGCCGGTGATGAACATGATCTTGATGTCGGGGTCGAGTTCCGAGGCGCGGCGGGCGAGCTCGATGCCGTCCATCTCCGGCATCACGATGTCGGTCAGCAGCATCTCGAACGGCTCTTCCCGCAACCGCTGATAGGCGGCCATGCCGTTGTCGTGGGACGAGACCTGAAAACCGGCGTTTTCCAGCGCCTTGACCAGGAAGCGGCGCATGTCGTTGTCGTCTTCGGCGAGCAGGATCTTTGGCATGGCAGGAAACGTCGAATCCCCAGAGGATATCAGCAGAGGTCACTAAGCCCGACAGAGGGTAAATTTGGGGTGAAAATCTTAACCCTGAGACGGCTGCTGCTGCCGGCCCTTTGTGAACCTGAACGCAGCTCGAATCAATCGAGCCGCGCACGGAGATCCCCACCTCGCTGCCCGCAGGGTTAAGACGTGTTCCAGTGCCCATCACATCTTTTCGCTTGGCAGAATGGTTGCGATTCCGGACAATGACGTCACATAAGAGCCGCTCGATCGGCCGAATCAATGCGATCTGGACCATGCCAGATCCCGGCGCGAAGGGACGAAGCCTGAGAAGATGACCCGGTTTGACGGCGAGACGTCGCCAGCCTTCGAGATCGTGGAGCCCGCGCAATGGCGTGCCCCGGTCATCTTCAACTCGCCCCATTCCGGCTCGACCTATCCGGACGAATTCCTCAGCGCATCCAAGATCGACCTGCCGGCGCTGCGGCGGTCCGAAGATTCCTTCATGGACGAGCTGATCGGCCATTTGAGCGATCGCGGCTTTCCGACCGTGCGAGTCAATTTTCCCCGCTCCTATGTCGACGTCAACCGCGAGCCCTATGAGCTCGATCCCCGCATGTTCACCGGCCGCCTGCCGAGCTTTGCCAATACCCGCTCGATGCGGGTCGCCGGCGGTCTCGGCACTATTCCGCGCGTGGTCGGTGACGGACAGGAAATCTATCGCGACCGCATCCTGGTCGACGACGCGCTGGGGCGGATCGAGACGCTGTACAAGCCCTACCACCGCGCGCTGCGCCGACTGATCAACAAGGTGCACCAGCTGTTCGGCACCGTGGTGCTGGTCGACTGCCACTCGATGCCCTCGGTCGGCGTCAGCAGAGACGAGCCCCGCCGGCCCGATATCGTAATCGGCGACCGCTACGGCACGAGCTGTACGCCGCTGCTTCCCGACCGCGTCGAGGAGACCATGACGGGGCTCGGCTATTCGATCGGCCGCAATAAGCCCTATGCCGGAGGCTTCATCACCGAGCATTACGGCAATCCCGCGAGCGGCCTGCACGCGGTGCAGCTCGAGCTCAATCGCGCGATCTACATGGACGAACGGCGGCGCGAGCGCAGTCCGCGCTTTGCGCAAGTCGCAAGCGACTTCGGCATCCTCGCCGACGTGCTGGCGACCACGATCCCGTTCGGCGATCTCGGCTCGTTCCAGGCCGCAGCGGAATAGCCGCCTCTTACTCTCGGACGACAGTGCCGCGCGCCAACGGCGCGAACGCGTTTTCGCTTCGCAAGTTTGCGCGCCCTGAAATGAAAACGGAGGCCCAAAGAAAAAAGGGCCGCTTCTGATGAAGAAGCGGCCCAAGTCTAGGGAGGAAACGCCCAAGGAGGGCAGCGGTAACGCCAAGCGCTACCGCACCGCAACAATATGCGACCGCGCCGCACAAAGTGCAAGGGCTTTTCAGTCATTTCCCATGCATTAGGACATGGCTCAATTGCTTCCATGGAAACCCAGATTCAGTTTCTTTGATAAGGAAATTCAATGGGTTGATAAGTGTTTGCATACAAACGAGGCATGGTCGGAACTAAGTTTTCAACACTGTGATCGATATTTGGCCAGGAGATGACTGAGATGAGGCAGCCGGTTGCGGCATTCAAAATACCAGGGAGCAAATCAAGACAGCGCTGCAAGATTCTGCCGATTTGAGCTAGGCAGAAGCGAGCTTCATCCGACTTTCGCTTTTGAGGACACGCCGTGACGGTGATCGACTTCTCCGCCTTCATCGGACGGCTCGCCACCGTCTCCGGCGAAACCATCCTGCCGTTCTTCCGCACCTCGCTGTCGGTCGACGACAAGAGCAAGACCAAGGATTTCGATCCCGTGACGGAGGCCGACCGCGCCGCGGAGGCCGTGATGCGGCGGCTGATCAAGGCCAGCTTCCCCCAGCACGGCATCGTCGGCGAGGAGTTCGGCAATGAGCGCGACGACGCCGACTATGTCTGGGTGCTCGATCCCATCGACGGCACCAAATCCTTCATCGGCGGCTTTCCGATCTGGGGCACCCTGATCGCGCTGCTGCACAAGGGCGCGCCGGTGTTCGGCATGATGCACCAGCCCTTCATCGGCGAACGCTTCTCCGGCGACAACGGCTCGGCCAATTACAAGGGCCCCTCCGGCGAACGCCGGCTCCAGGTCCGGCGCTGCGCCTCGCTGTCGGAAGCCACGACCTACACCACAAGCCCGCTGCTGATGAACGAGAGCGACCGCGCCATCTTCGGCCGCATCGAGCAGGGCGCGCGGCTGTCGCGCTATGGCGGCGACTGCTATTCCTATTGCATGCTCGCCGCCGGCCATGTCGACCTCGTGGTCGAGACCGAGCTGAAACCCTACGATATCGCGGCGCTGATCCCGATCGTGACAGGCGCCGGCGGCGTCGTCACCACCTGGGAAGGCAAGCCGGCCCAGGGGGGCGGCCGTATCATCGCGGCCGGCGACCCCAGGGTTCACGAAGAAGCACTCAAGCTTTTGAACCAATAACAACGCGAGCGGAGGGCTTGCATGACCGTCTCACGCAGGCTGCTCGTTGAATTGTTCTTGGGATTGTTCCTGCTGCTGCCGTCATTGGCATCAGCGCAGAATTTCCCGGCCAAGCCGATCAAGCTGATCGTGCCGTTCCCGGCCGGCGGGCCCAACGACATCATCGCGCGGGTGATCGGCCAGCGCATGTCCGAGCTTTCAGGACAGCCGGTGGTGATCGACAATCGTGGCGGCCAGGGCGGCGTGCTCGGCACGGATGCCGTCTCCAAGGCCGCGCCCGACGGCTACACCATCGCGATCTCCTCAGCCGGCGCACTCGCAATCAGCCCGAGCATGGAGAAGGTGGCCTATGACACGCTGACCGATCTCACGCCGGTGACGCTGGTCGCGACCGTGCCGGAAATGCTCGTGGTCGCGACCAACGTCCCCGCAAAGGATATCGGCGAGCTGATTGCGCTCGCCAAGGCGCAGCCGGGAAAGCTCAACTTCGCCTCCTCCGGCCCCGGCAGCCTGCCGCATCTCGCCGGCGAATTGTTCAAGCTGACGGCGAAGATCGACATCGTGCACGTGCCCTATCGCGGCGCCGCGCCGGCGGTGAACGACCTGTTGGGCCAGCAGGTCCAGATGACGTTCCTCGACCTGCCGGTGCTGCTGCCGCAGGTGAAGGCCGGCGCGTTGCGGCCGATCGCGGTCGGCTCGGCCGAGCGTGCACCGACCGCGCCGGAGGTGCCGACCACCGCCGAAGCGGGCCTGCCGCAGCTGCGCATCGAGAACTGGTATGGCATGGTCGCGCCGAAGGGTACGCCGAAGGAGATCATCGCCGCGCTGCATGGCCTGGCAACGAGGGCGATGGCAGATCCGGCGGTGAAGGAGAAGCTCGCCGCCCAAGGCGCGACGCTGATCGGCGATGAGCCCGAGCATTTTCGCAGCTTCATCGCCGACGAGACCAAGAAGTGGGCGAAGGTGATCAAGGACGCCGGCATCGAGACGGCGAAGTAGCGCTGTTCTTACCCTCCCCTGGAGGGGGAGGGTCGATCGCGCGAAGCGCGAGCGGGGTGGGG